>NZ_JBZXYT010000003.1:0-195253 GCF_059391765.1 Brachybacterium sp. SYSU DS0246
CAGGGCTGGCAGAACTCATGCTGGCCGTCGAACGGCTCGCATCCTAGGCCATGCACCCGCCGGGACCGAGTGGTCACGACCCTACCGAACAAGGCCGCACTAAGGAGGGTCCCCCAGTGAGCATCACCATCGGCCCGTTCGAGCCCGCCGAGCATCTCGACCTCCTCCACGACTGGCTCACCCACCCCCGCTCCGCCGCCTGGGGCATGGTCGGTGCCACGCGCGACCAGGTCCGTTCCCATCTCGAGACGATCGCCGCGAGCGATCACGCCGGCTCCTGGATCGGCCTGGTCGATCAGCAGCCGCGCTTCTACCTCGAGACCTACGACCCCGCCACGCTCCTCCCGCCCGGCGCGCTGGACCACCGCAGCGGCGACCTCGGCATGCATCTGCTGGTGGCCCCACCGATCGGAGCCGGTGAGCACGGCCTCACCGACCGCGTGATGGCGGCCGTGATGCGCTTCTGCCTCGGCACGCACGGCCCCGATCCCGCCTCCGGCGCGGCAGCGGCCCGCGGCGCCCGGCGGGTCGTGGTCGAGCCCGACGTGCGCGGCACGGCCATCCGCGCCAAGAACGCGGCGGCCGGCTTCCGGGTGCTCGGTGACGTCGACGTGACCGACGAGGGCGCGACCAAGCGCGCGGCGCTGAGCGTGTGCACCCGGGAGGACTTCGCCGCCTCCGTCCTCGGGCAGGGCTGGGGCGGGCAGAAGGATCCCCATGCCCACCTGTCCCCGGAGGTCGGCGGGGCGGTCCACCGCCGCCTGCTCGCCAAGGCGATCTCCGAGTTCTCCCACGAGCGGATGCTCCATCCCCGCGAGCTCGGCGGCGGCTGGTGGGAGCTGCCCGTGCCTCAGTCCGCAGCGAGCTACCGGTTCTGGGCGCAGGTGCTGCCGCTGGAGCACTGGCTGCTCGAGGAGGACACGCTCGTGCGTTGCGCGGGGGAGGGAGCCGGCCATTCCGAGCCCTCTCACCACGAGCCCCTCGACGTGCTCGAGTTCGTCCTCGAGTTCCAGAGCGTCCTGGGTCTGGGTGATGACCTGCTGTCGACCTACCTCGAGGAGCTGTCCTCGACCTTCGCCGCCGCCTGCCACACGCTGCACGCCGCGCGGGCCGGGGAGCGTCCCACGGCCTCCGAGCTGCTCGAGGCGGGCCTGCAGGAGACCGAGGCCGCGATGACCGCCGGTCACCCCGGCTTCCTGGCGACCAACGGCCGCATCGGCTTCTCGCTGCCGGACTACCGGGCCTACGCGCCCGAGCAGGGTCGCCGGGTGCGCCTCATGTGGGTCGCGGCCCGTCGGGACCAGAGCCATCTCGCCCTCGGGGATGGCCTGGACGAGCAGGCGCACCTCGAGGCGGCGCTGACCCCTGCCGAGCGTCGCGCCTTCGCCGAGCGTCTGGAGGGTCGGGGGCTCGACCCGGCGCAGTACCACCTGCTGCCGGTCCATCCCTGGCAGGCCGAGCACCGCCTCCCCATCACCTTCGCCGCCGAGGTCGCGCGCCAGGACCTCGTGGTGCTCGGCCCCGGAGCCGGCGAGTACCAGGCCCAGCAGTCGCTGCGGACCTTCTTCGATCTCACCCGCGAGGGCGCCCCGTACGTGAAGGTCGCCCTCGGCATCCAGAACATGGGGTTCCTGCGCGGGCTCTCGCCGCTGTACATGCGGGACACCCCCGCCATCAACGACTGGGTTGCCGGCGTGATCGGTCAGGACCCGACCTTCGCCGGTCTCGGATTCACCGTCCTGCGCGAGCGCTCCTCGCTGGGATACACCGGCGACATCCACCACCGCACGCCCACCTCGAACCCGTACCGCAAGATGCTGGCGGCCCTGTGGCGGGAGAACCCGCTGCCGCTGCTCGCCCCGGGGGAGCGGGCCGTGACCATGGCCTCCCTCCTCCATCGCGATCATGAGGGGCGCTCCTCCGTGGGCGAGCTGATCCGGGCCTCGGGGGTGGACGCCAGCACCTGGGTCCAGGACTACCTGCGGGCATACCTGCGCCCGATCGTGCATGCTCTGCTCGCCCACGACCTCGCCTTCATGCCGCACGGGGAGAACCTGATCCTGCGCCTGGCCGGGCACCGCGTGGTCGGGGCTTTCCTCAAGGACATCGGCGAGGAGACCGCCGTGGTCGGGCCGCGCGCCCTGCCGGCGGACATCGAGCGCATCCGCGTGCCGATCCCCGGCACCGAGAAGGCCCAACTCGTGCTCACCGACGTGCTGGACGGCGTCCTGCGCCACCTCAGCGGGATCCTCGAGGCCGACGGGCTGCTGCGCGCCGACGACTTCTGGCGAGCGGTCGCGGCGGTGCTGGACGAGCACGAGCAGGAGCATCCCGACGTCGCCCGCGGGCTCGCGGACGACGTGGATCTGCGCGCGGAGACCTTCGCCCACGCGTGCCTGAACCGCCTGCAGCTGCGCAACACCCTGGAGATGGTGGACCTGTCCGATCCCGCCGGGTCGACGATGCTGGCGGGGGAGATGCTCAATCCCGTCGCCCGCGATGCTGTCGGGCGCTCTCAGCTCTCGTGTCGTCGCCGCCGAGCGTAGGCGCCGATCTCCCAGACGCCCCAGAGCATCACAGCGTGGACCAGGACCTCGAGCAGGAACTCCGGGATGTAGAGCCCGAACCAGGGGCCGCCGGCCGTGACGAAGACCAGCGACGTGGCCCAGTTCCCGATGAGGAGGATCGCGGCGGCCACGACCAGGCTGATGGCAAGGCGAGCAGCGTGGATCATCTTCCTGACCCTACGGCTCGGAAGCACGTACCGGGGGCGGAATGCCCGACGAGACCGCCCTGTCGTCGGCGCCGTCCACTGTCCGGATGCTGAGCGCTCATCTCGCATGTCGGAGCGTAGTATCGCGCTCATGCCTCAGCTCCGTTCCCGCACCTCGACCCACGGCCGCAACATGGCCGGTGCCCGCGCCCTCTGGCGCGCGACCGGCATGGAGACCTCCGACTTCGGCAAACCGATCGTCGCGATCGCGAACTCGTACACCCAGTTCGTCCCCGGCCACGTCCACCTCAAGAACATGGGCGATCTGGTCGCCGGCGCGGTCAAGGAAGCCGGTGGGGTCGCCAAGGAGTTCAACACCATCGCCGTGGACGACGGGATCGCGATGGGCCACGGCGGGATGCTGTACTCCCTGCCCAGCCGCGACATCATCGCCGACTCGGTCGAGTACATGGTCAACGCGCACTGCGCCGATGCGCTGGTGTGCATCTCGAACTGCGACAAGATCACCCCGGGCATGCTCATGGCCGCGATGCGCCTGAACATCCCCGTCGTCTTCGTCTCCGGCGGCCCGATGGAGTCCGGTGAGCCCGTCGAGGGGGTCACCGAGCACCGTCTGGACCTGGTCGATGCCATGTCGCTCTCGGCCGATGAGTCGATCACCGACGCTCAGCTCGCCGAGATCGAGGACAACGCCTGCCCCACCTGTGGCTCCTGCTCGGGCATGTTCACCGCCAACTCGATGAACTGCCTGACAGAGGCGCTGGGGCTCTCCCTGCCCGGCAACGGCACCACGCTGGCCACGCACGCCTTCCGCAAGGAGCTCTTCCTGGGCGCCGGCCGCACCGTCGTCGAACTCTCCAAGCGCTACTACGAGCAGGACGACGAGTCGGTCCTCCCGCGCAGCATCGCCACCAAGGCGGCGTTCGCCAACGCGATGAGCCTGGACGTGGCGATGGGCGGCTCGACCAACACCGTACTGCACATCCTCGCCGCCGCCATCGAGGGCGAGATCGACTTCGGCCTCGAGGACATCGACCGCCTCTCGCGCTCGGTGCCGTGCCTGTCGAAGGTGGCGCCCAACGGCACCGCCCACGTCGAGGACGTCCACCGCGCCGGTGGTATCCCCGCGATCCTCGGAGAGCTCGACCGGGCCGGCCTGCTGGACCACACCGTCCACTCCGTCCACTCCCCGGACCTCGACAGCTGGCTGCGCGATTGGGACATCCGCGGCGGCAGCGCCACGGCCGAGGCCGACGCGCTGTTCCACGCGGCCCCCGGCGGCGTGCGCACCACCCAGGCGTTCTCCTCGACGAACATGTGGAAGGAGCTGGACACCGACGCCGAGGGCGGGGTGATCCGAGCGGTCCCGCACGCCTTCACCAAGGACGGCGGGCTGTGCATGCTGCGCGGCAACCTCGCCGAGGACGGTGCCGTCATCAAGACCGCCGGCATCACCGAGGACCTCTTCCACTTCGAGGGCACCGCCGTGGTCTGCGACTCGCAGGAGGAGGCGGTCCAGAAGATCCTCGACAAGACCGTCCAGGCCGGTCACGTCGTCGTCATCCGCTATGAGGGGCCGCAGGGAGGCCCCGGCATGCAGGAGATGCTCTACCCGACCTCGTTCCTCAAGGGGCGGGGCCTGGGCAAGACCTGCGCGCTGATCACCGACGGCCGCTTCTCCGGCGGCACCAGCGGCGTCTCGATCGGCCACATCTCCCCGGAAGCGGCCGAGGGGGGACTGATCGGACTGATCGAGGACGGTGACCGGATCGTCATGGACGTCGACAAGCGCCTGCTGCAGCTCGACGTGGACGAGGGCGAGCTGGCTCGCCGCCGCGAAGCCAAGGGACCCCTGCCGTGGCGCCCCGACGGCCGCGAGCGCCAGGTCTCCCAGGCCCTGAAGGTCTACGCGCACCTGGTGCGGTCGGCGACCTACGGCGCGACCCGTCGGCCCCTGCCCTGAGGACTCCTCGGATCCTGAGCGGTCCCCAGGTCTGAGCGGTCCTCAGGTCCCGAGCATCCCCTGGTAGCGGTCCACCACGATGTCCGCCACCAGGGGATGGTCGCCGAGCGGCGCCGCGACCACGTCGGCCCCCGCGTCCGCGAGGAGGCCGTGGAAGTACCCGGGGGCCAGCAGATAGTTCGCCAGCACGACCCGCCGGTCCTGGCCATCGCTCTCCCGGCGCCGGGCGACCTCCTCGGCGACCGACGGGCGTGCGGCGGAGATGAATCCGACGGTGACCTCGCGCCCGAGGTGGTCGCTCAGCAGCTGCGCCATCTGTCGGGCCATCGCCTGGCCGTCGGGATCGCGGGTGCCGGCGACGGCCAGCACCACGGTGTCGTCCTCCTCGGCGCCCGCCTCCAGCAGTCGCTGTGCCAGTACCTCCGCCAGACGCGCGTCGGGGCCCAGGGGACCGCTCGCGACGCAGGCGCGGTCGCGGATCGCCTGGGCGATGTCGTGGGCGACATGGAATCCCGTCGAGAGCAGCAGCGGGACGACCACAGCGGCCGCAGGGGCATCGGACTCCCGGGTGCGCCGTTCGGGCAGCGCGGGCGCCGCTGAACGGACGGCGTCGGTGATCTCCGGGGTCTGCACGTCGACGTAGGCCTCCCGCACCGCCACGTCGGGCAGCTGATCCTGGACCCGCCTCAGCAGTGACCGGATCACGTCGCGTCCCTGGCGGTCCCGGGTGCCGTGGGCGCAGCCGATGAGGGTCGGGCCCGCGGCGGGATCCGGGATCGGGCGTGCGGACTCCGCGGCTGCGTCCGGTCCGCTGCCTCCGGCGGGCTCGCTCCGCTGGGAAGGCGTCAGGAAGCCCTCGGCGGCGGTGCGGCCGACGGCGATCACGGCGGGGGAGGTGATCCCGGCCTCCCGCACCACGTCGGCGATGGTGGAGAGCGTCCCTTGGACGACCCGTTGCCCCGGCATCGTCGCCTCCTGCACGACGGCCACCGGCACCTGCGGGTCGACGCCGTTCAGCAGGGCCTGGGAGACCAGGCGTGGCAGCCACCCCAGCCCCATCATGAGCACGGTCGTGGTCGCGGGATCCCGCAGCGCGGCGAGATCGGCGGGGGAGAGGTCCCCGTGGGCGCTGACGGTGTGGGTCGCGACAGCCGTGCCGCGGTGGGTGACGGGGACGTCGCCGGCCGCAGGCCCGGCGACCGCAGCGCTGACCCCGGGCACGACCTGGACCGGCACGCCGGCGGCGCGGCAGGCCAGGACCTCCTCGCCACCGCGGCCGAGCACGAAGGGATCGCCGCCCTTGAGCCGTACCACGCGCCGGCCCGCGCGGGCGTGCTGGACGAGCAGATCGTTGATCGCCTGCTGCGACGTCGAGCGCCCGCCCGGGATCTTGCCCACGTCGACGATCTCGACGTCGTCCTCGAGCAGTTCGGTCAGGCCCACCGGCCCCAGCCGGTCCACGACCACCACGTCAGCCTGGCGCAGCAGGTCCAGGGCCCTGACGGTGATCAGGTCCAGGGCGCCCGGGCCGCCGCCGACGAGGGCGACGGACCCGGGGTCGAGCACGGTGCTGGGAAGATCGCGCATCTCTCGCCCCGCCTCAGCCCGCGTCGACCGGGACGGCGACAATGTCGAGGGACATGAGGTCCCTCAGGCGCGCAGCTGCGCGCCGGCCATCCCCGCCGCCAGCGTGGTGGCGTCCTGCGGATCGATGACGATGAAGGACCCGCCGTCGCGGGAGCTGCGGTAGGACTCCAGCGGGAGCGGCTGGGCGAAGGCCAGGTCCACGAGCACGAGGTCGTTGAGCTCGGCGGTCTCCGCCGGGACCTTCTCCAGGCTCATGATGTCCAGGCGCTCGTGGATCGCGACCACGCGGGCCTGGACGGTGCGGGTGCCGTGCTTGACCAGCACGCGGGCCCCGGCACGCAGGGGGGACTCCGAGAGCCAGCACAGCACGGCAGAGGCCTGCTCGGCCGGGGTCGGGGGGTCTCCGGCCGCGATCAGGTCGCCGCGGGAGACGTCGAGGTCGTCGCTGAGACGCAGTGTGACCGACAGCCCCGCCTCGGCCCGCTGAACCGGCTGATCGGCGCGGTCGATGCCGGCCACGGTGGTCCGTCGGCCGGAGTCGGCGACCACGATCTCGTCGCCGACCTCCACCGCGCCGGAGGTGATCAGGCCCGCGTACCCGCGGTACTCGACATGGGCCTCGTCCCGGGCGCCGTGCTGCGGCCGGATCACGAGCTGGACCGGCATCCGGAACGCCCCGTCCTGGAGGGCCCGCCCCGGGGGCAGCGTCTCCAGCAGCTCGAGCAGCGTGTGGCCCTCGTACCAGGGCGTGCGCTCGGACCGCTGGACGACGTTGTCGCCGTGCAGCGCGGAGAGCGGCACCACCTGCAGATCCCGCAGCGCCAGGGCCTCGCTGACGAGACCGAGCTGGGTGGTGACCTCCTCGTAGACGCGCTGGGGGTCATCGACCAGGTCGATCTTGTTCAGCGCGACGATCACGTGGGGCACGCGCAGCAGGGCGGCGACCGCCAGATGGCGCCGGGTCTGCTCGACCACGGCCTTGCGGGCGTCGACCAGCACGACCACCACGTCGGCCGTGGAGGCCCCGGTGACCGTGTTGCGGGTGTACTGCACGTGGCCGGGGGTGTCGGCGAGCACGTAGGAGCGGCCGGCCGTGGCGAAGTAGCGGTAGGCGACGTCGATGGTGATGCCCTGCTCACGCTCGGCGCGCAGGCCGTCGGTCAGCAGCGCCAGGTCGGCCAGCTCGCCCTTCCAGCCGCGCTGACGGCTGGCGGCCTCGACCGCGGCGAGCTGATCGGCCAGCACCGACTTGGTGTCGTGCAGGAGCCGCCCGATGAGGGTCGACTTGCCGTCGTCCACACTGCCGGCGGTGGCCAGACGCAGCAGGGTGGGCCCGGAGGCCTCGGAGCGACCGGTGAGGTCCGGGAGCACGTCGGTGCTGGTCATCAGAAGTAGCCCTCTTTCTTGCGGTCCTCCATGGCGGCCTCGGAGAGGCGGTCGTCGGCGCGGGTCGCGCCACGCTCGGTCACGGTGGTCGCGGCGACCTCCGCGATCACCGCCTCCACGTCGAAGGCGTCCGAGAGCACGGCGCCGGTGCAGGACATGTCGCCGACGGTGCGGTACCGGACGGTGCGCACGACGGGCTCCTCGCCCTCACGCAGCTCGCCCCAGTCGCCGGGGGAGAGCAGCATCCCCTCGCGCTCGATGACCGCGCGCTCGTGCGCGTAGTAGAGAGAGGGCAGCTCGATGTTCTCGCGGGCGATGTAGCGCCACACATCCAGCTCGGTCCAGTTCGACAGCGGGAAGACGCGCACGTGCTCCCCGGGGCGGCGCCGCGTGTTGTAGAGATGCCACAGCTCGGGCCGCTGGTTCTTGGGGTCCCAGTGGCCGAAGCCGTTGCGGAGGCTGAAGATGCGCTCCTTGGCGCGGGCCTTGTCCTCGTCGCGGCGACCACCGCCGAAGACGGCATCGAAACGATGCTCCTCGATCGCGTCCAGCAGGGGAATGGTCTGCAGGGGATTGCGGGTGCCGTCGGGCCGCTCCTGGAGTCGGCCGTCGTCGAGGTACTCCTGGACGGAGGCGACGTGGAGGTCGACGCCGAGACGCTCGACGGTGGCATCGCGGAAGGCGAGCACCTCGGGGAAGTTGTGCCCGGTGTCCACGTGCAGCACCGGGAACGGGATCGGCGCGGGCCACAGGGCCTTCGCCGCCAGGTGCAGCATGACCACGGAGTCCTTGCCGCCGGAGAACAGCATCACCGGCCGCTCGAGCTCGGCGACCACCTCGCGGATGATGTGGATGGCTTCGCTCTCGAGCACGTCCAGCAGGTCGGAGTCCTTCGAGGCGGCGGTCAGCGCGCTGACCGGGGCGGCGGTGGCGGACACGGCGGGGTCTGCAGGCGTGGCAGAGCCGGAGGAGCCGGCCTGGGCCAGAGTCGTCATCGGTTCTCCTGTTCGGGGTCCACGGAGATGAGGTTCCGGGTGGGCACGGGCAGGGTGACAGGCTGAGGTGACGGGCGGGTGTCGTCACCGGCGGGGTGGAGCCCGCACTCGGTCTTCGCGGAGCCCGCCCAGCGGCCCGCACGGGGATCCTCGCCGGGAGCCACGGCGCGGGTGCACGGGGCGCACCCGATGCTCGGGAAGCCCTGTTCCAGCAGCGGGTTCTCCGGCAGCTCCCGGTCCCGGGAGTAGGCGGTCAGCCGCTCGAAGGACCACGTCGCCAGCGGGTTGATCTTCACCAGATCGAAGTTCTCGTCGTAGGTGACCAGCGGGGTCCCGGCACGGGTGGGGCCCTCCTCGCGGCGCACGCCGGTGACCCAGGCGTCGTACCCGCCCAGCGCACGGCGCAGAGGATCGACCTTGCGCATCGCGCAGCAGGCGCCGGGATCGCGGTCGTGCAGCTTCGCCCCGAACTCCTGGTCCTGCTGGGGCACGGTCCGCTCCGGCAGCACGTCGACCACGGTCACGTCGAGCTCCTCGGCGACCCGGTCCCGGGTGGCGAGGGTCTCGGGGAAGTGGTAGCCGGTCTCCAGGAAGAGCACATCGACTCCGGGCTGATGCTGGGAGACCACGTGCGGCAGCACCGCGTCGGCCATGCTGCAGGCGACGGCCAGCGACTCCCCGAAGGTCTCGGCCGCCCAGGCCGAGACGGCTGCGGCGAGCTCCTCGGGCCCGAGGGTGTCCTCGAGGGCGGCGAAACGTTGCGAGGCGTCCTCCGCCAGCGCGCGCAGGCGGGTGGTCCGTGCGGTCGCGGTCGTGGTCATCGGAGCTCCTCGTCCTCGGTGCGATGGGCCCAGGCGGCGAAGGACTCACCCTGGGCGCGGGACCCCACGTAGCATCGCACGACTCGCTCGACGTAGTCGGGGAGCTCGCGCGCTGCCACCTTGTGGCGGCGCAGGGTGCGGCCCAGCTGAGGCTCCTCGAGCCCGGGAGAGGCCAGGGAGCCGCCCAGATGGACCTGGAATCCCGGGACCTGCTCGCCCTCGTCGGTGGTGATGATCTGACCCTTCAGACCGATGTCCGCGGTCTGGATCCGGGCGCACGAGTTCGGGCAGCCGTTGATGTGCAGGCTGATGGGCTCATCCAGCTCCGGCTCGATATCGGCCAGGCGGCGCTCGAGCTCGGTGATCGCGTGCTCGGCGGTGTCCTTGGTGTCGACGATGGCGAGCTTGCAGAACTCGAGGCCGGTGCACGCCATGGTGGAGCGGCGGAACGGGCTGGGGCGAGTGGCAAGTCCCAGTTCCTCGAGCCCGGTGACCATCTGGTCGACGCCCTCGGCGGGCACTCCGAGCACGACGAGCTTCTGGAACGCGGTCAGGCGGACGGCGTCGGCGCCGACCCTCTCGACGAGGTCGCCCAGCCGGGTGAACAGATCGCCGCCGGCGCGGCCCACGATGGGGGCGGCGCCGATGTAGAAGCGGCCGTCCTTCTGCGGATGCACCCCGATGTGGTCCGAGGGGCCGGTGGGAGCCTCCGGGGCGGGCCCGTCGGCCAGCTGGTACCCGAGGTACTCGGTCTCGAGCACCTCCCGGAAGCGCTCCGTGCCCCATTCGGCCAGCAGGAACTTCAGCCGGGCCTTGTTGCGCAGGCGCCGGTAGCCGTAGTCGCGGAAGATCTGCACCACGCCGTGCCAGACGTCGGCGGCCTGGTCCTCGCGGACGAAGGCCCCGAGCCGCTCGGCGAGCCGCGGGGACGTGGACAGGGCGCCGCCGACCCAGAGGTCGTACCCGGGGCCGAGCTCGGGGTGGACCACACCGACCAGGGAGATGTCGTTGATCTCGTGGACCACGTCCTGGCTGGGGTGGCCGGTGATGGCCGTCTTGAACTTGCGGGGCAGGTTGGCCAGCTCCGGGTCACCGATGAAGCGGCGCTTGATCTCCGCGATCACGGGGGTGGGGTCGATGATCTCGTCGGCCGCGATGCCGGCCACCGGGCTGCCGAGGAAGCCGCGCGGGGTGTCGCCGCAGGCCGTCGTCGTCTCCAGGCCCACCGACGCCAGCCGGCTCCAGATCTCGGGGACGTTCTCGACCTCGATCCAGTGGTACTGGAGGTTCTCGCGGTCCGAGATGTCTGCAGAGCCCCGGGCGAACTCGGTCGAGATGCCGCCGAGCACCCGCAGGGCGCGCGGCGAGAGCGCCTCGCCGTCGGTGCGCACGCGCAGCATGAAGTACTCGTCCTCGAGCTCGTGGGGCTCGAGCTGGGCGGTGCGCCCGCCGTCGATGCCGGGCTTGCGCTGCGTGTACAGCCCCCACCAGCGGAAGCGACCGTGCAGATCGTCGTCGGGGATCGAGTCGAAGCCCTCGTGGGCGTAGATCGTCTCGATCCGCTCGCGGACGTTGAGCCCGTTGTCCTCCGCCTTGAACTCCTCGTTGTGGTTCAGTGGCTCCGGTCCGTCGACCTTCCACTGCCCCTGCGGCTTCCCGGACCGGGAGGGTCGGGCCATGCCTGAGGGGGCCGGGGAGGCCTGGGAGGGCGAGGCGTCGGCTGGCGAGCTCGTCGCAGTATCGGTTCGGCTCATGGCGCCCATAATGCAAATTTATGTGCCCGAACACAAGCGCTAAGGGGTTTGTGTCCGTATGAGTCACGGGGAGTTCACCGGTGCCCCGGGTGCGGCGCGGGCTGGACGGGCTCCGACGGTGATCCGTGTCTCGCGATGCGGACCTCTGGTGCGACGCGAGCCCGACGCCCTAGTCTGTGGACATGCAGACGATCCTTCTCGTAGTCATCGAGCGCGGCTGACGCCCGTTCGTTTCTTCGAGACGTCCTCCGCGCGCCCCTCGTCAGCCAGTCGGCTGGAGGGGTTTTTTCGTGTCCGGCCCCTTGTGAGGGGGTCGGCAGGCGCGGGGGACAGGGATCGCCCGGCGCCGCTACCGTCCGAGCCGACGAAGGAGTATCGATGACCCCGCAGCAGATGACCGGCGCACAGGCGCTGGTCGAGTCCCTCGAGCACGCCGGGGCCGAGGTCGTCTTCGGTCTTCCCGGCGGCGCGATCCTGCCGACCTACGACCCGTTGATGGACGCCAAGACCCTGCGCCACGTGCTGGTGCGCCACGAGCAGGGTGCCGGCCACGCCGCCAGCGGCTACGCCCACGCCACCGGCAAGGTCGGCGTGTGCCTGGCGACCTCGGGCCCGGGCGCCACCAACCTCATCACCGCTATCGCCGACGCGCAGATGGACTCGATCCCGATGGTCGCGATCACCGGCCAGGTCGCCTCGTCCCTGATCGGTACCGACGGCTTCCAGGAGGCGGACATCGTCGGCATGACGATGCCCGTGACCAAGCACAACTTCCTGGTCAAGAACGCCGATGACATCCCCAAGGTCATCAAGCAGGCCTTCCACATCGCCTCGACGGGCCGCCCCGGCGTGGTGCTCGTGGACGTCACCAAGGACGCCCAGCAGGCCACCACCGACTTCGTGTGGCCCGAGACCCTCGACCTGCCCGGGTACCGGCCCGAGCCGCGGCCGCACAGCAAGCAGATCCGCGAGGCCGTCTCGCTGCTGATGGAGGCCGAGCGCCCCGTGTTCCTGCTCGGCGGGGGCGTGCTGCGCGGAGGCGCCTCGCGCGAGGTCGGCGAGCTGATCGACGTCTCCGGGGTGCCCTTCACCACCACCCTGATGGCCCGCGGCGCCCTGCCCGATTCCCACCCCAGCCATCTGGGCATGCCGGGCATGCACGGCACCGTGGCCGCCGTCTCCGCGCTGCAGCGGGCGGATCTCATCGTGGCCATCGGTGCCCGTTTCGACGACCGTGTCACGGGCCGCCTGGACACCTTTGCGCCGGGCGCGAAGATCGTCCATGCCGATGTCGATCCGGCCGAGATCTCCAAGAATCGTGAGGCCGACGTGCCGATAGTCGGCCAGGCGGGCGACGTCGCCACGCTGCTGACGACGGAGCTGCGCTCGCGCATCGCCGAGGACGACACGCGCGACCACGAGGCCTGGTGGAACACGTTGAACATGCTGCGGGAGAACTACCCGCTGGGATGGACCGCGACCGAGGACGGCTTCACCGCGCCGCAGAAGGTGATCTCGCGGATCGGTGCGATCTCCGGGCCGGAGTCGGTCTTCGTCGCCGGCGTGGGCCAGCACCAGATGTGGTCGAGCCAGTTCGTCGGCTACGAGCGGCCGTGCTCCTGGATCAACTCCGGGGGCCTGGGCACGATGGGCTACGCGGTGCCGGCCGCGATGGGCGCGAAGGTCGGCCAGCCCGAGCGGACCGTGTGGGCCATCGACGGTGACGGCTGCTTCCAGATGACCAATCAGGAGCTGGCGACCTGCGTCATCAACGGCATCCCGATCAAGGTGGCCGTCATCAACAACTCCAGCCTGGGCATGGTGCGCCAGTGGCAGAACCTGTTCTACGACCAGCGCTACTCGCACACCGACCTCAACACCGGTCACGGCACCCGCCGGATCCCGGACTTCGTCAAGCTCGCCGAGGCCTACGGAGCCGCCGGCCTGCGCTGCGAGCGCGACGAGGACATCGATGCGACGATCGAGGAGGCCATGGGGATCAACGACCGCCCCGTGGTCGTCGACTTCACCGTCAGCGCCGATGCGATGGTGTGGCCGATGGTGCCCACCGGCGTCTCCAACGACCAGATCCAGATCGCGCAGGGCATGAGCCCCGAGTGGGAGAGGGACATCTGACCATGAACGACATCGATTCCGTGACCCGCCCCAATACCCAGACCCTCTCGGTGCTGGTCGAGAACAAGCCCGGCGTCCTCACCCGCGTGGCGGCCCTGTTCGCCCGCCGCGGGTTCAACATCGCCTCGCTGGCCGTCGGCCCCACCGAGCACCCCGAGATCTCCCGGATCACCGTCGTCGTCGACGTCGATCAGCATCCGCTGGAGCAGATCACCAAGCAGCTGAACAAGCTCGTCAACGTGCTCAAGATCGTCCAGCTCGATGCGAAGGCGACCGTGCAGCGCGAGCTGATCCTGATCAAGGTCGGCGCCGACGCCACCACCCGCACCTCGGTGCTGGAGATCGTGCAGATGTTCCGCGCGAAGGTGGTCGACGCCGCACCCGACGCGGTGACCATCGAGGCCACCGGCACCCAGGACAAGCTCGACGCCCTGCTGGGCATGCTCGAGCCGTACGGGGTGCGGGAGATCGTCAAGTCCGGCGAGGTGGCCATCGGCCGCGGCGGTCGCGCGATCACCGACCGCAGCCTCCTGGGCTGACCCGAGCGCGCCGAGGGGATCCTGAGACCCAGGTCCCCCACCTGACCCGCGCGGTCGCATCCCACATCTGAAGACGCCCTCTCACTACGTAAGACACCCGGCGATAGGATCGACCCGTCGCCCGGCTCGCCGGAACCTCGCACCGGCTCACCGGAACCTCACACTGACAAAGGAGCACATCGTGGCTGAGATCTACTACGACGACAACGCCGACCTCTCGATCATCCAGGGCAAGAAGGTCGCCGTCGTCGGCTTCGGCTCACAGGGCCACGCCCATGCGCTGAACCTGCGCGACAGCGGCGTCGAGGTCCGCGTCGGCCTGCGCGAGGGATCCTCCTCCCGCGCCAAGGTCGAGGAGGAGGGCCTGGGCGTCGGCACCGTCGCCGAGGTCTCCGAGTGGGCCGACGTGATCATGATCCTCACCCCGGACCAGGACCAGCGGAAGGTCTACGCGGAGTCCATCAAGCCGCACCTGAGCGAGGGCAAGGCGCTCGCCTTCGCCCACGGCTTCAACATCCGCTTCGGCTACATCGAGGTGCCCGAGGGCGTCGACGTGCTCCTGATCGCCCCGAAGGCCCCCGGCCACACCGTGCGCCGCGAATTCGTCGCCGGCCGCGGCATCCCGGACATCGTCGCCGTCGAGCAGGACGCCTCCGGCTCCGCCTGGGACCTTGTGCTGGCCTACGCCAAGGGCATCGGCGGCACCCGCGCCGGCGTCATCAAGACCACCTTCACCGAGGAGACCGAGACCGACCTGTTCGGTGAGCAGGCCGTGCTGTGCGGCGGCGTGAGCCACCTGATCCAGGCCGGGTTCGAGACCCTCACCGAGGCCGGGTACCAGCCGCAGATCGCCTACTTCGAGGTCCTCCACGAGCTGAAGCTGATCGTCGACCTCATCAACGAGGGCGGCATCACCAAGCAGCGCTGGTCCTGCTCGGACACCGCGGAGTTCGGCGACTACGTCTCCGGCCCGCGCCTGGTGACCGACGAGACCAAGGCCACCATGAAGGACATCCTCTCCGACATCCAGGACGGCTCCTTCGCCCAGCGCTTCATCGATGATCAGGACGCCGGCGCCCCGGAGTTCACCAAGCTCCGCGAGCAGGAGGCGGCTCACCCGATCGAGGCGGTCGGCAAGGATCTGCGCAAGATGTTCTCGTGGAACAAGGAGAGCGTGGACGGATACACCGAGGGCAGCGCCGCGCGCTGATCACGGCCCGCTGAGAGCGGCGGGCGCGCCCTCACGGTGCGCCCGCCGCCGGCATCTCGCATGATGACTTGCGTGATCGCATGGCGGACACCGACGTATTCTTTTCCTGGCCCCGGAGACGGCATCCCCGGGTGCTGCCACCCGACCCGGAGGTACATCCCGTGACGCATCCCGTCGTGCTCCTCGCCGAAGAACTCTCGCCCGCCACCATCGAGGTCTTCGGCAACGACGCCGATGTCCGCCACGTCGACGGCACCGACCGTCCCGCCCTGCTCGAGGCCGTCGCCGGGGCCGACGCCCTGCTCGTGCGCTCGGCCACCGCCGTGGACGCCGAACTGTTCGCCGCCGCCCCCGGCCTGAAGGTCGTCGCCCGCGCGGGCGTGGGCCTGGACAACGTCGACGTCAAGGCCGCCACCACCGCAGGCGTCATGGTCATCAACGCCCCCACCTCCAACATCGTCTCCGCCGCGGAGCTCGCGGTCTCCCTCGTGCTCGCGTCGCTGCGCAACCTCGCTCGCGCCGACGCGTCGGTCAAGGCGGGACGCTGGGAGCGCAAGCAGCTCAGCGGCGTCGAGCTCCTCGGCAAGACGGTCGGCATCGTCGGCTTCGGCCGCATCGGTCAGCTGGTCGCCGAGCGGCTGACGCCCTTCGGCGTGGACCTGCTCGCCTATGACCCCTACGTCAACCACACCCGCGCCGCCGAGCTCGGCGCCCGCGTGGTCGAGCTGGATGAGCTGATGAGCGCCTCGGACATCGTCACGGTGCACATGCCCAAGACGCCGGAGACCACGGGCCTGATCGGTGCCGAGCAGTTCGCCCTGGCGAAGCCGAACCTGCACATCGTCAACGCCGCCCGCGGCGGGCTGATCGACGAGGAGGCCCTCTACGAGGCACTGTCGGCCGGGCGGATCGCCGGTGCGGCGCTGGACGTGTACACCTCCGAGCCCCCGTCCACCTCCGAGACCGCGGCGCGGCTGCTCGAGCTCGACAGCGTCACGCTCACTCCGCACCTGGGCGCCTCCACCGCCGAGGCGCAGGAGAAGGCCGGCGTGGCCGTCGCCAAGTCCGTGCGGCTGGCACTTGCCGGTGAGCTGGTGCCCGACGCGGTCAACGTCGCCGGCGGTGCCCTGGATGACGAGGTGCGCCCCGGTGTGGCCCTTGCCGACCGCCTCGGCCAGCTGTTCACGGCTCTGGCCGCCGAGGCGCCGGACCTGCTGGACATCGAGGTCCACGGCGAGATCGCCTCGCGCGACGTCACCGCCCTGAAGCTCTCCGCGCTGCGCGGCATCTTCCGCAGCGTGGTCACCGAGCAGGTCAGCTACGTCAACGCCCCGGTGATGGCGGAGGAGCGCGGCATCACGGTCCAGCTCGTGACCGACGAGACCTCGGAGCGGTTCCGCAACGTCATCACCATCCGCGGCACGCTCCGTGACGGCCAGGTGGTCTCCGTCTCGGGCACCCTCAGCGGCGTCGAGCAGGCCCACAAGCTGATCGAGGTCGGCGGCCACGAGCTCGACGTGCCGCTGAGCGATCATCTGCTGATGATCCGCTATGACGACGGCCCCGGCCTGATCGGCCAGTACGGCGCCCATCTGGGAGAGGCCGGCGTGAACATCGCCGGCATGCAGGTCTCCCGCGCCGGGAACGGCCCCGGCGCCGAGGCCCTGGTGGTCCTCGACCTGGACGTCTCCGTGGATCGCGAGCTCGCCGAATCGATCGGCGCGTCGATCGGCGCCCATTCCATCCACGCCGTCGACCTCGTCTACTGACCCCGTTCCCTGACCGATCCGGTCACCTGACCGAGCCGGCCCCTGACTGATCCCACCTCCTGACGCATCCCGCAGAACCGGAGTCCCCATGAGCACCGCCAGCCCGAGCAGCACCCTCCGCCTCGCCGTCATCGAGGGGGACGGTATCGGCCACGAGGTCGTCCCGCAGGGCGTGCGTGCCCTTCGGGCGGCCCTCGAACCGGCCGGCGTCAGCGTCGAGACCACGGACGTCGACCTCGGCGCGGCGCGCTGGCACCGCACGGGCGAGACCCTGACCGATGAGGACATGGCGCGCCTGGCCGAGCACGACGCGATCCTGCTCGGCGCCGTCGGCGACCCCGACGTCCCCTCGGGCGTCCTCGAGCGCGGGCTGCTGCTGACGCTCCGCTTCGGCTTCGACCAGTACGTGAACCTGCGTCCGACACGGCTGTTCCCCGGCGTGGACTCGCCCCTGGCGGATCCCGGCGAGGTGGACTTCCTGGTGGTGCGTGAGGGCACCGAGGGGCCGTACGTCGGCAACGGCGGCTCGATGCGCACCGGGACGCCGCTCGAGGTCGCCACCGAGGTCTCCCTCAATACCGCCGTCGGCGTCGAGCGCGTGGTGCGCTACGCGTTCGAGCAGGCCGAGAAGCGCCGAGGGAAGCTGACCCTGGTGCACAAGCACAACGTGCTGGTCCACGCCGGTCACCTGTGGCGCCGCATCGTCGAGGAGGTCGGCGCGGAGCACCCGGGCGTCGAGGTCGACTACGCCCACGTCGACGCCACCATGATCTACCTGGTCACCGACCCCTCCCGCTTCGACGTGATCGTCACCGACAACCTCTTCGGCGACATCGTCACCGACCTCGCCGCGGCCGTCGGCGGCGGCATCGGCCTGGCCGCGAGCGCCAACATCAACCCCACCGGCGCCTTCCCCTCCATGTTCGAACCGGTCCACGGCTCCGCCCCCGACATCGCCGGGAAGGGCCTCGCCGACCCCACCGCGACGGTGCTCTCGGTCGCCCTGCTGCTGGACCACCTCGGTCACGGCGGACCGGCCGCCACGGTCCGTGCCGCCGTCGAGCAGGACCTCTCCGCCCGCGCCCAGCCCAGTGGTCCGGGCGACCGCGGGACCACCGCGATCGGGGACGCCCTCGTCGCCGCGATCTCCGGACGCTGACCCGCGACCCTGCAAGACTTGTGCCCTGACCGCCACCGACCCGAGGAGACTCCCGTGAGCGCGCTCGCCTTCCCCCACACCGAACAGGCCCGTCGCATCGGCGACGACGAGCGCGCCCGCATCCTCGCCGCCCCGGGCTTCGGCACCTACTTCACCGACTTCATGGCCCATGCGACGTGGACCGCCGACGCCGGCTGGGACGAGGGCGAGGTGGTCCCGTACGGCCCGATCCAGCTCTCGCCCGCCTCCGCCGTGCTGCACTACGCCCAGGAGATCTTCGAGGGGCTGAAGGCGTTCCGCCACGCCGACGGGTCCGTGTGGACCTTCCGCCCCGAGCGCAATGCCGAGCGGATGCAGGCCTCCGCCCGCCGGCTCGCCCTGCCGGAGCTGGCGACCGACGCCTTCCTCACCTCCCTCACGGCGCTCGTCGCTGCCGACGAGCCCTGGGTGCCCGCACCCACCACCGAGGAGTCGCTGTACCTGCGCCCCTTCATGTTCGCCAGCGAGGAGTTCCTCGGGGTCCGGGCCTCCCGCCGCGTGGAGTACTACGTCATCGCCTCCCCGGCCGGCGCCTATTTCCCCCGGGGCGTGCAGCCGCTGGTGGTGTGGATCAGCGACGAGTACTCCCGCGCGGGCGCCGGCGGCACCGGCGCCGCCAAGTGCGGCGGCAACTACGCCTCCTCCCTGCTGGGCAAGGCCGAGGCCCTCGAGCACGGGGCCGACGAGGTGCTGTTCCTGGATTCCGAGACGCGCACGAACATCGACGAGCTCTCCGGGATGAACGTCTTCGCGATCACCGCCGACGGCCGTCTGCTCACCCCGAGCATCACCGGATCGATCCTCGAGGGCATCACCCGCGAATCCGTGCTGGCCCTGGCCGCTGACCGCGGGCTCGAGCCCGTCGAGCAGCGCCTGGCGATGAGCGACGTGCTCGAGCAGGTCAGCTCCGGCGAGATCACCGAGATGTTCGCCTGCGGCACCGCCGCGGTCATCAACCCGATCGGCGAGTTCCGCGCGCTCGGTGGGTCCTGGACCGTCGGCGACGGGGGCTCGGGGAAGACGACTCTGGCCCTGCGCCAGGAGATCACCGACATCCAGTACGGCCGGATCCCCGACCGGCACGGCTGGATGACGAGGCTGGTGTGAGTGCCATGACCCCCGTCGCACCGATCCCCGGCTTCCATCTCTACGACACCACTCTGCGTGACGGCTCGCAGCAGGAGGGGCTGAGCCTGTCGGTCGCCGACAAGCTCGCCGTCGCCCGCCACCTCGACGAGCTCGGGGTGACCTACATCGAGGGCGGGTGGCCCGGGGCCGTGCCCCGGGACACGGAGTTCTTCGCCCGCGCCGCCGGCGAGCTGGAGCTGCACACCGCCCGGCTCGCCGCATTCGGCTCCACCCGCAAGGCCGGCGTGGACGTCGCCGAGGACGCCCAGGTCCGGGCGCTGGTCGACTCCGCCGCTCCCACCATCACCCTGGTCGCGAAATCCGACCTGCGCCACGTCACCGGGGCGCTGCGGACCAGCGGCGAGGAGAACCTCGCGATGGTGCGCGAGACCGTGGCGCACCTGGTGGGCCTCGGCCGCGAGGTCTTCGTCGACGCCGAGCACTTCTTCGACGGCTTCGTCGACGATCCCGCCTACACCACCTCGGTGGTCCTCGCCGCCGTCGAGGCGGGCGCCGGGGTGGTCGTCCTGTGCGACACCAACGGCGGAATGCTCCCGCACCAGGTCGCCGAGATCATCGCGGATCTGCGCTCGCGTCTGGGGGCGGCGGGCTCGCCGCAGGCGCGCCTGGGGATCCACACCCACAACGACTCCGGCTGCGCGGTCGCCAACGCCCTCACCGCGGTGCGTGCCGGCATCGACCACATCCAGGGCTGTGTCAACGGCTACGGCGAGCGCACCGGCAACGCGGACCTCGTCACCATGCTCGCGGACCTGCAGCTGAAGATGGGCCTGGAGCTGGTGCCCGAGGAGACGCTGGCCGAGACCACCCGGGTCGCCCACGCCATCGGCGAGATCGTGAACATGCCGGTGACCACCCGGGCGCCGTACGTCGGGGCCAGCGCTTTCGCGCACAAGGCCGGGCTCCACGCCAGTGCGATCCGCGTGGACCCCGACCTCTATCAGCACACCGATCCGCGTGCCGTCGGCAACGACATGCGCATGATCATCTCCGACATGGCCGGGCGCGCATCGATCGAGCTCAAGGGCCGCGAGCTCGGCTTCGATCTGACCGACGAGCCCGATCTCCTGACCCGTCTGGCCACCACGGTCAAACAGCGCGAGGCGACCGGCTACTCCTACGAGGCCGCTGACGCGTCCTTCGAGCTGCTGCTCCTGGACGAGATGGGCCGGGTGCCGCGCTTCTTCGAGGTGGAGTCCTGGCGGGCGACCTCGTACCAGGCGCGCGACGGCTCCCTGGAATCCGAGGCGACCGTGAAGCTCGGGGACGACGGCCGCGGCACCCGCGTCGTCGAGATCGCCGAGGGCAACGGGCCCGTCAATGCCCTGGACACCGCACTGCGACAGGCCCTGCGCTCGCGGTTCCCGCTGATCGAGCGGCTCGAGCTGCAGGACTTCAAGGTGCGCATCCTCGATGCCCACCACGGCACGGACGCCACCACCCGCGTGCTGGTGAGCACCGCCGGGGCAGGACTGGAGTTCCAGACCGTCGGCGTCGGCGCGAACATCATCGAGGCCTCCTGGGAGGCGATCGTGGACGCGTACACGTACGGGCTGCACAAGTCGGGACTGCACACCTCGGGCGTGTAACTCTCGCTGCGGACCTGCGGACCTGCGGACCTGCGGACCTGCGGACCTGCGGACCTGCGGACCTGCGTGTCTGCGGAGTCGTCGGGCCGCCGTGCATAGCGTCCGCGCCGGCGCAGGACCCGCCCCGCGCGGGCGCGTGACCGGATCGTTACCCGAGGTCTTGCCGACGGCGGCTCACCACGGGCCCCCGGGGCCTCCGCGTGCATGCTGACCGGGACCACATCGCATCGTGCTGCGCGCGGGCCCCTGCAGGTCCCGATCGTGCCGGCGCACTCCTCGGAGCGGAGCGTCCCATGTCCGCAGAACCTCTCGTCGCCCGTCCCCATCCCGGCCCCGCATCCCCGTCCGACTCCGGCAACGACCCGCGATCGGCCCGGAACCCCGGGAGCACGGTCCCACCCGGCGCGACCCGGGCGCTGGTGCTGGCGACCTTGGGCTTCGCCCTCGCCTGCTGGGCCTGGACGCTGCTGAGCCCGCTCGGCCCGATCTACGTCGAGCGCGGGCTCGCCCCGGAGGCCTCGCTGCTGGTGGCCATCCCGGTGCTGGTCGGGTCCCTGGGCAGGATCCCCGTCGGCGCCCTCACCGACCGCTTCGGCGGGCGGGTCATGTTCCCGGCCATCACGCTGGCCACCGTGGTCCCCGTGCTCTTCATCGGCTTCATCGGCCAGTACACCTATCCCGCCCTCCTGGTGGGCGGGTTCTTCCTGGGCATCGCCGGCACCGCGTTCGCGATCGGCATCCCGTACGTGAACTCCTGGTTCCCGGCGGGCAAGCGAGGCCTGGCCACGGGCCTCTTCGGCGCCAGCATGGGAGGCACCTCCCTCAGCGCCTTCACCACCGTGCCTCTGCTCAGCGCGAGCGGGGACAAGGCACCGTTCGTGGTCACTGCCGTGGTGCTGATGGCCTACTCGCTGCTGGCCTGGCGGTTCATGCCCACCTCGCCCACCTGGTCCCCGTCCCGTCGCAACATCATCACGCAGACGGCCTCGGTGCTCCGTCTGCGGATCACCTGGCAGGCCTGCTACCTCTACGCGCTGTCCTTCGGCGGCTATGTCGCCTTCACGGTCTTCCTCCCGACCCTGCTGAGCACCTGGTACGGGCTCTCCAGTGCGGTCGCCGCCTACGGCATGGCCGGCTTCGTCGTGGCCGCTGTGCTCCTGCGGCCCCTCGGCGGGGTGCTGTCGGACCGGATCGGCGCGGGCCGAACGCTCCTGCTGTCCTATCTCGCCGTGCTCCTCGGGGCGCTCGTGGTGGCAGCGCATCCGCCGCTGATGCCGGTGGGCTCGTTCGCCTTCCTCGTCGTCGCGGCCGGTCTCGGGCTGGGCACCGGAGCCGTGTTCGCCCTCGTCGCCCAGGTGACCGAACCCTCCGTGGTCGGCTCGGTGACCGGCGTGGTCGGTGCGGCCGGCGGCCTGGGAGGCTTCTTCCCGCCCCTGGTGATGGCGGCGGTGCTGGCGCGGACGGGAACCTACTCACCGGCCATCCTGCTGCTGGCGGTGGCCACGCTGGGGGCGCTCGCGGTCACGTGGTCCATCGCCCGGGCCGGCGGGCGCTCCGAGCCGGAACCGGCGCCGGCACGCGCCTGACCGGGGCGTCCACCCCTGGTGCACGGTGCGGTGCGTCCGCGGGCAGGGCGCTAGTGTGGGCGTATGACGACGCCGACGCAGACGACGACCTATGTGCTCACCGCCATCGGCGATGACCGCCCCGGTCTGGTGGCCGCTCTCGCGGCCGCCGTCGATGAGCACGGAGGGAACTGGGTCGACAGCCAGCTGGCCCTGCTCGCCGGGAAGTTCGCCGGCATCGTGCAGGTCGAGCTCCCCGACCGCAGCGTCGAGGCCTTCCTCGCCCAGCTGCCGGCACTGGCCGCCGAGGTCGGCCTGGAGGTGGAGGCGACCGCCGCCGTCCCGGGGGCGAGCGGAGCTGCGACCGGGGACGTGCTGCGCCTGCATCTGCTGGGGCAGGATCGCACCGGCATGGTCCGTGAGGTCACCACGGCCCTCCACTCCCAAGGGGCCACGATCGACGGGCTGCGCAGCTGGACCCGGGAGGCACCGCAGGGCGGGGGACTGCTCTTCGAGGCCGAGGCCGAGGTGCGTCTGGCCGCCGGCACCGACGAGTCGCACATCCGCGAGGCGCTCGAGCAGATCGCCGCGGAGCTGATGGTCGATCTCGACCTCGACGCGGCCGGCTGATACGTCCGGGAGCGCACCATGACCGCCCGGCGATCCGAGGATCCTCGGCGTCGATCCCTGTCACGAGCAGGGGACGCCGAGAGGGGCATGGAGGGCGAGCACGCTGCGGAGTACTGGACGCCGCAGCGCCGGCGAGATGCGCGCCCCTTCCCGCTCGACCGGGAGCTGCCGCTGACGGACCAGGACGAGGATCGTGACGACCAGACCTCTCAGGGCGGCGATGCGGGCGACGCAGCGGGGGAGCCGGAGCGCTGAGCATCGTCATCTGTCCGCGTGTCACGCTGCGGACATGGTTGGTGCGATGGGTCACACGACGTAGCGTGTCGGGGCGGCGCCCTCACGCCGCTCCCGATCCCCTGCGAAAGGACCCCTCCTGTGACTGTCGACCCCACGCAGCACTGGACCAGCACATCTGCCGAGCCGTTCCCTCCTCAGCGGGGACGACGTCTCCGAGCGGCCAGGGTGGTGGTCCTCGCCGCGGCCCTGACCCTCGGCGGCGCCGGCCTCGCCACGGCCGAGCCATCCGGCGACGAGCCCGAGACCACCACGCTGAGCGAGAGCGCGCAGGACAGCGCCCAGGAGTACTGGAGCGCCGAGCGCATGGAAGCCGCGACCCCCGCCGGAGAACTGGTGGAGGACCTTGCCGCGACGGCGACGGAGGTGGTCGAGACCGCGGCCCCGGTGGAGGTGCCCTCGGTCGCCGGAGGGACCCAGCCGCAGACGGGCACCTCGCCCCAGGAGGCGAGCGAGGCCGCCCAGCCCCAGGCCGCGCCCGGTGATGCGGCCCCGGCCGCGGTCGCCTCGAACACGGACCACATCGGCAAGGTGTTCTTCACCCAGGGCGGCGTCGACTACGTCTGCTCCGGCAACGCCGTGGCCTCCGGGAACCAGGCGACCGTCGCCACCGCCGGGCACTGCGTCCACGAGGCAGGCAGCTGGGCCACCAACTGGGTCTTCGCGCCCGGCTACCACGAGGGCGAGACCCCGTACGGCCTGTGGAGCGGTGCGGAACTGTTCTCCACCGATCAGTGGGTCAGCTCGGAGGACATCAACTACGACGTCGCCTTCGCCGTGGTCGAGCCCGAGAGCGGGGACGCCACCCTGTCCGAGACCGTCGGCGCCTCCGGCATCGCCTTCAACCAGGAGCGCGGCGGCCTGTACACCTCGTACGGATACCCGGCGGCCGCACCGTTCGATGGCCAGACGCTGGAATCCTGCCAGGGGTACGGCATGGACGACACCCTGGGCGGCACCGACGACCAGGGCATCGAGTGTGACATGACCGGCGGATCCTCCGGCGGGCCCTGGTTCTCCGGGGACGGACCGGACGGATACCAGACGTCGGTCAACAGCTTCGGCTACAGCGCCCAGCCGGGCGTGATGTACGGGCCCTACTTCGGGGACGCGGCCCAGGAGGTCTATGCGGAGGCCGGGGCCTCCTGAGGGCCTGACCGCTGGAACCCCCGGCACGGGGCCGGTGCCCGCACGGGCATCGGCCCCTTCCGCTGCGTGCTGTCGTGTGCAGGCTGCAGCCTGTTTCCTGAACCGTCAGCGGTCGGCGATGTCGCCGACGTGAGTGATCTCCAGGACCGGCTCCCCGGCCTCGTCGGTCGCCTCCAGGTCGAGCTCGGCCTCGATGCCCCAGTCGTGGTTGTGGTCGGGATCGTCGAGCACCTGGCGGATCCGCCACACCTTTGACTCCTCGGTGATCTGCAGCAGCTGTGGGGAGCGGGCCGGCCCGTCGATGCCGACGTGGTCGTAGGTGTCGTAGTACTCGTCCATGGCCTCCGCCCACCGCGGGCGATCCCAGCCCGAGGCGCCGTCCAGCTCACCGAGCCGCTGCTCGCGCTCGAAGGCGAAGTGCTCGACGCGCTGCCACATCGCGGCGCGCACCATGGTGCGCAGCACCTTGGTCTGGGCGGAGAGTCCGCGCGGCGTGGTGGGGCGGATCTCGGTCGCGCCGTCGGGGTCGGCGTCCTCCGGATGGGACAGGGCCTCCCATTCGTCCAGCAGCGAGGAGTCGATGCCGCGCACCAGCACCCCGAGCCACTCGATGAGGTCCTCGAGCTCCTCGGTGCGCAGGTCTTGCGGGAGGGTGCGGCGCATCGCCTGGTAGGCGTCCGAGAGGTAGCGCAGCACGATGCCCTCAGAGCGCTGCAGGCCGTAGCGCTGGACGAACTCGCTGAAGGTCTGCCCGGTTTCGTACATCTCGCGCACGATCGACTTGGGGGAGAGATCCTCGACGCGCACCCATGGCCGGGTCTTCGCGTAGATCTCCAGGGCGGATTCGAGGTCCTCCTCCAGCGGCTTGGGCCACGTGACCTCGTCCAGCCTCGCCATGCGCTCGGTGTACTCGACGCCCTCGGCCTTGAGCTCGGCGAGCAGCTCGCCCTTGGCGGCGTTCTGCTGGGCCATCAGGATCTGGCGAGGATCCTCGAGGATCGCCTCGATGATCGAGACGGTGTCCAGGGTGAGGGTCTCGGACTCCTCGTCGAGGGAGTCGATCATGGCGATCGCGAACGGTGCCAGCGGCTGGTTCATCGTGAAGTCCAGCTGCAGGTCCTCGACCAGGACGATGCGCCGGCCCAGGTGGTCCGGTTCGTCGAGCACCTCGATGATCTCCGCCTCCTTGAGGTTGCGGAAGATCTCGACGGCCTCGCGCACCAGCTTCAGTTTCTGGATCCGGGTCTGGTGGCTGGTCATGATCAGGTGACGACCGGCGGCGATCGCGTCACCGGGCCGGGAGATCAGGGCCAGGACCATGCCCGGGGTGATGCGCAGGTGCGGGCGCAGCGGCTCGGGCCCGTTCTCGACCAGTTTGGTCATGTTCTGCTCGGACCAGGAGACGGCGCCCTCGGGGATCCGGGGCTTGGGCTCCTTCTTGCGCTTCTTCGCGTTGTTGGGCGCGTTGCCGGCCTCCTCCCGAGCCCGCTGCTTGGCTCGCTCGCGCTCGAAATCGATCGTCCACTGCGGCGCCTGCACCACGACGTGCCCGACGGTGTCGTATCCGGCGCGGCCTGCGCGCCCGGCGATCTGGTGGAACTCGCGGGCGTTGAGCAGACGCATCCGCTTGCCGTCGAACTTCGCCAGTCCTGTCAGCAGCACGGTGCGGATCGGGACGTTGATGCCCACGCCCAGGGTGTCGGTGCCGCAGATGACCTTGAGCAGCCCGGACTGGGCCAGCTTCTCCACGAGCCGGCGGTACTTGGGGAGCATGCCGGCGTGATGGACGCCGATGCCCTCGCGCACCAGCTTCGACAGCGACTGGCCGAAGCCCCTGGAGAACCGGAAGTCGCCGATGATCTCGCGGATCCGCTCCTTCTCGTCGGCCGCGAGGATCTTCTGGTTCAGCAGCGCCTGCGCCTGCTCGAGGGCGTCCTTCTGGGTGAAGTGGACGATGTAGACCGGGGCGTCCCGGTCCTGGAGGATCGTCGCGATCGTGTCCGGCAGCGGCTCCAGGGACCAGCGGAAGTCCAGCGGCACCGGGCGCGGCGCGTCGTCGATGGTGGTCACGTCGCGGCCGGTGCGCTCTTCGAGGTCATCCTCGAAGCTCGACACGTCGCCGAGGGTGGCGCTCATCAGCACGAACTGGCAGTCGGGGAGCTCGATCAGCGGCACCTGCCAGGCCCAGCCGCGCTGCGGATCGCCGTAGAAGTGGAACTCGTCCATCACCGCGAGGCCGACGTCGCTGCCGGGGCCGTCGCGCAGGGCGTGGTTGGCGAAGATCTCCGCGGTGCACACGATGATCGGGGCGTCGTGATTCACGGCGGAGTCCCCGGTCATCATCCCGACGTTCTCGGCGCCGAACTGTGCGACGAGGTCGAAGAACTTCTCGCTGACCAGCGCCTTGATGGGGGCGGTGTAGTAGGAGCGCTGCCCGCGGGCCATGGCGGCGAAGATCGCGGCGTAGGCGATCGTGGTCTTGCCGGAGCCGGTGGGCGTGGCCGCGATGACATGGTCACCCGCGGCGACCGCCAGCAGCGCCTCCTCCTGATGCGGGTACAGGACCCGGCCGACGGATTCCTGGGCCGCGACGAACCCGTCGACGATGCCGTCCTGACCGGCGGAGGAGGAGCTCTCGGGCAGGAACGGCGTCAGGATCGGCATGGGTCCAGTCTGCCAGGCGGTGCCGGCCGCCACTGCCGCGGAGACTGCTCAGGGCGACGACGCGAACTCGCCCCGCAGCCAGCGTCGATGCGCCGCGACGGCCTGCCGTGTGGGCACCATGGGGACGTGCCGGTCGCGAGCGGCCCGGTCCCACGGCTCGCCGCGCAGCCTGAGGCTGAGGTAGTTCGTGACCAGCGGGGCGATGCGGGTGCCGTCGGTGAGGACGGTGCAGGTCAAGCGGCGGTGATACCAGTGCGGCGCCTCGTCGATGAGGTGCACCTGCTCCCAGGGGACCCGGCGGGTGCGCAGCAGCTCGCGGACGGTGATTCCCTCGGTGGTCACGATCATGGCCAGCCGCGCCACGCGGAACACATAGACGATCAGTGCAGACCAGGGAACGAGCACTGCTGCCGCCACAGCGATGGCAACGGGGCGCTGGCCACCCTCGAAGGCGAGCACCGAGAGGACCGCGACGGCCGCCGCGGCGCCGGCGGCCAACACGGTCAGCACGGCGAATCCCACCCACTGCATGATTCGCCAGGCCGGCGCCAGCTGCGCAACATACAGTGTGTTCCCGCTGTCCACGGGGCCACTCCCTGTTGATGCTGTGGAGCGGGGCATGGGCGTTCTCACAGCGTCCTGAGGCTGTCGAGTCCCTCGAGCCCGGCAAGAATCCGACCCCGCAGCTCATCCGCGCGCTCGGCGAGGGCCCGCTGCCGCCGCACGTACTCGGCCTTGCCCTGCGAGGTCTCGATCGGCACCACGCCGTAGCCCAGCGGCCGCACGTCGTAGGGGCTCGCCTCCATGTCCAGCACCCTCGTCTCCCGGGCGTGCTCGAAGCAGTCCAGCACCACGTCCGAGGGCACCAGCGGGGTGAGCTTCATGGCCCACTTGTACAGGTCCATCCCCACGTGCAGGCACGCCGGGTTGTCGTGGTCGCTCTGAGTGGCACGGGTGGGCTCGAGCTCATTGCGCGGGGCGGCCGACGGGGTGAAGAACCGGAAGGCATCGATGTGGGAGCACACCAGGTTCTCGCGTTCGACGACCGCGTCGGTCGCGTCCTGGGTCAGCCGCAGAGGCAGGTCCTCGTGACGCTGCTGACCCGGCCGCAGCCGGTGGACCATCGCCCATTCGTGCAGGCCGAAGCAGCCGAACTGCGGGCGCCGGGCGGCCAGTGACGACGAGGACAGCAGTCTGGTCATGAAGGCGAGGGCGTCGGCGCGCTCGCAGAGGTAGCGGGCCACGTCGGCACGACGCCACGACGTTCCCGCGGGAACGTCGCCCGGCCCGTCACCTGCTCGACCGTCGGCGTCGACGTCGACGTACCAGGAGCGATGTCCCGCGTCGTCGACGTCGGGGATCAGGGTGTTCCCGTGCTCGTCGCGATCGGCGGCGGCGTCGTAGGCGACCTCCCACCCCGGATGCCACCGGCGCAGCCGGGCGGGGGAGAAGGGGTAATAGGTGAACAGGAAGTCCTCGACGGGGTGCTTCTCGCCCCGCCGTCTGCGCTCGCGGTGGCCTGCGGTGAGCGCATCGGCGCGCACTTCGTGGGCGCGGCGCGCGGCAGCGGCGTCCTCGGTGCTCAGAAGCCGGGTCGGGGCGGGGACGGTGGGCGCGGTCACCTCGTGCTCCTTCCACGGCGGGTTCCTCGGGCCGGCCCATCGTACGAGCCCGGGCCGGTACGAGCCTCGACGCCGAGGAGCGGCGGTCCGTCGGTGCGGTGACGGCCTAGACTGGCGCCCATGCGTATCGCCCGATTCACCACCGGCGAAGATCCCATGTACGGCATCGTCCAGGAGAAGGACGGCCAGGACATGGTCTACGGGATCACCGGTGACCCCCTGTACACCGAGATCCGACCCACCGGCACCATCGTGCCGCTCGAGGACGTCCGGCTGCTCGCGCCGGTCATCCCGCGCTCCAAGGTGGTGTGCGTCGGCCGCAACTATGCCGCGCACGCCGCGGAGTTCGGCGAGGAGGTCCCCGAGCAGGCCCTGTTCTTCCTCAAGCCCAACACGGCCGTCGTCGGCCCCGGGGATCCCGTGACGATCCCCGAGTACAGCCAGGAGCTCAGCCTGGAGGCCGAGCTCGCCGTGGTCATCAAGCGCATGACCAGGAACGTCGCCCCCGCGGACGTGGCCGATTCGATCCTCGGCTACACCTGCGCCAACGATCTCACCGCGCGCGACACCCAGCGCGCGGAGCAGCAGTGGTTCCGTGCCAAGGCCTTCGACACCTCCTGCCCGATCGGCCCCTGGGTCGAGACCGATCTCGATCCGTCGGCGCTCGCCATCGGCTCCAGCGTGGACGGGGAGAGGGCTCAGGACGGCACCACCGCCGACATGGTCCGCTCCGTCGCCGACCTGATCGCCGAGATCTCCACCGTGGTCACGCTCCTGCCCGGCGATGTGATCCTCACGGGCACCCCGGCCGGGGTGCGCACCGTGGAGGCCGGCTCGAGCATCGACATCACGATCGAGGGCATCGGCACGCTGAGCAACCCCGTCGTCCGCCGCTGACCCGAGCCGCCCGCCGCGGCCCCGCCGGCCCACCGATCCTCATCGCCCGACCCCAGGAGCATCTCGCGTGACCACGTCCCCGGACCAGACCCCCGCCTCGACCACCGACGAGGTCAGGGTGCGCTTCTGTCCCAGCCCGACCGGTACGCCGCATGTGGGACTGGTGCGCACCGCGCTGTTCAACTGGGCGCACGCCCGTCATCACGGCGGCAAGCTGATCTTCCGGATCGAGGACACCGACGCCGCCCGTGACAGCGAGGAGTCCTACCAGCAGCTGCTGGAGGCGATGCGCTGGCTGGGGATCGACTGGGACGAGGGCGTCGAGGTGGGCGGGCCGCACGGCCCCTACCGCCAGTCCGAGCGCGGTGAGATCTACCAGGATGTGATCGCCAGGCTCAAGGACGCCGGGCACATCTACGAGTCCTACTCGACCGCCGAGGAGATCGTCGAGCGCCACCGCGCCGCCGGCCGGGATCCGCAGCTGGGCTACGACGGGTACGACCGCGACCTCACCGAGGAGCAGAAGGCGGCCTACCGCGCCGAGGGCCGCGAGCCCACCTGGCGCCTGCGCATGCCCGAGGAGGACCTGTCCTTCACCGACCTGGTCCGCGGAGAGATCACCTTCAAGGCCGGCTCCACGCCGGACTTCGTCGTGGTCCGCGCCAACGGCAAGCCGCTGTACACGCTGGTCAACCCGATCGACGACGCGCTGATGCGCATCACCCACGTGCTGCGCGGCGAGGACATCCTCTCCTCGACGCCTCGCCAGATCGCGCTGTACCGCGCACTGGTGGACATCGGCGTCGCCGAGCGCGTGCCCGAGTTCGGCCACCTGCCCTACGTGATGGGGGAGGGGAACAAGAAGCTCTCCAAGCGTGACCCGCAGTCGAACCTGTTCCTCTACCGCGACCAGGGCTTCCTGCCCGAGGGCATGGTCAACTACCTCGCCCTGCTCGGATGGGGCTACAGCGCCGACGAGGACATCTTCGGCCGCGAGCAGCTCATCGAGCGCTTCACGGTCGAGAACGTCAATCCCAATCCCGCGCGCGTGGACCTCAAGAAGGCCACCGCCATCAACGCCGACCACATCCGCCTGCTGCCCGAGGCGGAGCTGACCGAGCGGATGATCCCCTACCTCCAGGCCGCCGGTGTGCTGGGGGAGATCATCACGGCCGAGCAGCGCGCCCTGCTGGTCGCGGCCACGCCGCTGGTCCAGACCCGTATGAACCTGCTCAGCGAGGCCCCCGACCTGCTGCGCTTCCTGTTCGTGGCCGACGAGGACCTCGTGATCGAGGACGACGCGCTGAAGAAGCTGGGCGAGGATCCCGTCGGCGTGCTCGAGCGGGCCATCACCGAGGTGGAGGCGGTGCCCGGGGACTCCTTCACCGCCGCGCTGCTGGAGGCCGCCCTGCGCGAGGCCATCGTCGAGGAGATGGGCATCAAGCCGCGACTGGCGTTCGGGCCCCTGCGCAGCGCCCTCTCCGGCCGGCGCATCTCGCCGCCGCTGTTCGAGTCGATGGAGCTGCTCGGCAAGCCCTCGACCCTGGTCCGTCTGCGGGCGCTGCGCGATCGGCTCGCCGAGGGCCAATGAGGGCGCACGGCCGCGCCTGAGAACGCGCGCCGGGGAGCGGGTGCTCAGCCTCACAGCCTGAAGAGGCCTTCTGGCTTTGTCTTGTCCGCGCCGACCCGCTAGAGTTTTACTCCGGCACGCCACGGCGGCTCGGCCCGGAAAGCCCTCGGAATCCACCGGGGATCTTCGCCGGGAAGAGCGCAAAAACGTGTTCTCACCATGGGGTATGGTGTAATTGGCAACACAGCGGTTTCTGGTACCGTCGTTCTAGGTTCGAGTCCTGGTACCCCAGCGCTACACGGCTTCATGAAGTCGTGCAGTCCGCGCCCCGTTCGTCTAGCGGCCTAGGACGTCGCCCTCTCACGGCGGTAACACCGGTTCAAATCCGGTACGGGGTACGACGCGAGATCCACGGATCACGCGGTTCCGGGTTCCTCGGATCCCGGGCAGGCCCCGTTCGTCTAGCGGCCTAGGACGTCGCCCTCTCACGGCGGTAACACCGGTTCAAATCCGGTACGGGGTACGGACAGGAGTCGATGCCAGCAGGCATCGGCTCCTTCGTCGTTCGCGCGCCGGCCCTGCCTCGGGCCCGGCACCCCCGCTCTGGGCTTCGGCCCTCGCAGCGAGTATCGTTGTGACATGAAGCACGCCACGAAGCCACGTATCACGGTCGGGGTCTACGACGCCGACGAATCCGATCGTGCCGTTCGCTGGGCCGCGCGACACGCCGACCATGTCGGCGGCACGCTCCACCTGCTGCACGCGTTCGTGTGGACCGAGCTGGACGTCAACACCGATCCGATCCCGGGCATGACCGGGTCCGGAATCCGCAATGCGGCCCACAGCCTGCTCAAGGACGCCGTGGCCGTCGCCCGCGAAGGGCACCCCGACCTTCCGATCACCTCCGAGATCGTGGACGGCAGCGCCGTGCCGGTCCTGGTCGAGGCGAGCGGCGAGTCCGATCTCGTCGTCGTCGGCGGCCGGGGCATGGGGCGCGTGCTGACGCTGATCGTGGGATCGAAGAGCCTGGCTCTGGCCGCTCGGTCGCACTGCCCCGTGGTGGTCGTGCGCGGCCAGATCGACAGCGACGGCCCGATCGGGCTGGTCCATCACGACAGCGCGGGCGAGGCCCTCATCCGCGCCGCTGATCTGGCGATGGCCTATGGGCGGGACATCCACCTCATCGTGCGCGCCGAGACCAGTCCCGAGCAAGCGCAGGAGATCCTGGCACGCACCAGCGAGCGCATCGCCATCTCCCATCCTCACGTCTTCGTGCGCGACGTGAGCATCGCCGCCTCGGACAGCGCCAAGGAGCTGGTCCACGCCAGCGAGGGCGCGAGCATGATCGTGGTCGCGGGGGAGCGGGCCAAGGGGCCGGACAAACCCGTCTCCGCGCCCCGTCAGCTGGTCACCGTGCTGCGCTTCGCCAACACCCCGGTGTGGATCGAACGAGAGTGAGCCCGCCCGGTGGGCGCCGGACGCTCGGAGTCCGGACCGGCGCCACTCCGCCCGGGTGCCCGAGCGGACCGACCGTGCTCAGGCGCCCGCGCGATGCTCAGGCGCCCGCGCGACGCTCAGGCGCCCGCGCGACGCAGCAGTTCGGTGAGGTGGTTCGCCGAGCTCATCACCGAGGCGGCGTGCAGCCGTCCCGGCTGGCGGGTGATCCGCTCGATCGGTCCGGAGATGCTCAGCGCCGCGACCACGCGACCGTTCGGGCCGCGGACCGGCGCGGAGACCGAGCCCACGCCCGGTTCGCGTTCCCCGATGGACTGCGCCCAGCCGCGACGACGCACGGCGGAGAGCTGGGTGGCGGTGAAGCGCGCACCGAGCAGGCCGCGGTGGAGCCGGTCGGGCTCCTCCCAGGCCAGGAGGATCTGGGCGGCGGAGCCCGCCTTCATCGTCAGCGCCGAGCCCAGCGGGACGGAGTCGCGCAGCCCGATGGGACGCTCGGCAGCGGCGACGCAGATGCGATGGTCGCCCTGGCGGCGGTAGAGCTGAGCGGACTCGCTGGTGTGGTCGCGCAGGGTGGCCAGCACCGGGCCGGCCGCCGCCAGCAGCCGGTCCTCGCCCGCGGCGGCGGCCAGCTCGCCCAGGCGCGGGCCCAGGATGAACCGGCCCTGCATGTCGCGCGTGACCAGATGGTGATACTCGAGCGCCACTGCCAGGCGGTGGGCCGTGGGCCGTGCCAGTCCGGTGGACTGGACGAGCTGAGCCAGGGTGGCCGGGCCCGCCTCGAGCGCACCCAGCACGATGGCCGCCTTGTCGAGCACGCCGACGCCGCTGCCGTTCTCCTCCGAGATCTTGTCCATGCTCCGATACTGCCGTCTTAATTTGTGAGACGCAAGTGCGTCGGATGATGGACCGGCCGACGATGGAGCAGTGCTCAACACCCCTGAGCGCGCATCGGCATGGAAGAACACGCGCCCGCATCCCGGACGCAGGGAAGGATCGACATGGCGGGGACCCTCGCGGAGAAGGTCTGGTCGGATCACGTGGTCCGGCTCGGAGAGAACGGCGAACCGGACCTGCTCTACATCGACCTCCAGCTTCTGCACGAGGTGACCAGCCCACAGGCATTCGACGGCCTGCGCCAGGAGGGCCGGACCCCGCGCCGGATCGACCAGACCCTGGCTACCGAGGACCACAACACCCCGACGATCGACATCGACAAGCCGATCGCGGACATCACCTCGCGCACGCAGATCGACACGCTGCGCCGCAACGCCGAGGAGTTCGGGATCCGCATCCACTCCCTCGGGGACGCGGACCAGGGGATCGTCCACGTCGTCGGCCCCCAGCTGGGCCTGACGATGCCGGGCATCACGGTCGTCTGCGGTGACTCCCACACCTCCACCCACGGGGCCTTCGGCGCCCTCGCCTTCGGCATCGGCACCAGCGAGGTGGAGCACGTCCTCGCCACCCAGACCCTGCCGCTGAATCCCTTCAAGACCATGGCGATCACGATCAACGGCGATCTGAAGCCCGGCGTCACCGCGAAGGACATCATCCTCGCGGTGATCGCGAAGATCGGGACCGGCGGCGGTGCCGGCTATGTGCTCGAGTACCGCGGTGAGGCCATCCGCCAGCTCTCCATGGAGGGCCGGATGACGATCTGCAACATGTCCATCGAGGCCGGTGCCCGGGCCGGCATGATCGCGCCGGACGAGACCACCTTCGAGTACGTCAAGGGCCGCCCCCACGCACCCACCGGAGCGGACTGGGACGAGGCCGTCGAGTACTGGAAGACGCTGCGCAGCGACGACGACGCCAGCTTCGACGCCGAGGTGGTCATCGAGGCCGATGAGCTCGAGCCCTTCGTCACCTGGGGAACCAACCCCGGTCAGGGCCTGCCGCTGTCGGCGTCCGTGCCTGCTCCGGATGATTTCACCGACGACACCGCCAAGGTCGCTGCCGAACGGGCGCTGGAGTACATGGACCTCGTCCCCGGCACCCCGCTGAAGGAGATCCCGGTCGACACCGTCTTCATGGGCTCGTGCACCAACGGTCGCATCGAGGACCTGCGCGCCTTCGCCGAGGTGCTGCGGGGCCGCACCAAGCATCCCGACGTGCGCGTCCTGGTGGTTCCCGGCTCGGCGCGGGTCCGGCTGCAGGCGGAGCAGGAGGGCCTGGATCAGGTCGTGCTCGACTTCGGCGCCGAGTGGCGTCAGGCCGGCTGCTCCATGTGCCTGGGCATGAACCCCGACCAGCTGCAGCCCGGGGAGCGCGCCGCCTCCACCTCGAACCGCAACTTCGAGGGCCGCCAGGGCAAGGGCGGCCGCACCCACCTGGTCTCGCCGGTCGTGGCCGCCGCCACGGCCGTGCGCGGAACCCTGTCCTCCCCGTCGGACCTCGGCGCGCCGGTGGCGCCCTCCGATCTCCAGCCCGTCGCCTGAGGAGCACTGACATGGAAGCCTTCACCACCCACACCGGCATCGGCGTGCCGCTGCGCCGCAGCAACGTCGACACCGACCAGATCATCCCCGCCGTCTACCTCAAGCGCGTCACCAAGACGGGCTTCGACGACGGGCTGTTCCACGCCTGGCGCACGAACGACCCCGATTTCGTGCTGAACCGGCCCGCGTATCAGCACGGCTCCGTCCTCGTCGCCGGACCCGACTTCGGCACCGGCTCCTCCCGCGAGCACGCCGTGTGGGCGCTGCGCGACTACGGCTTCAAGGCCGTGCTCTCGAACCGGTTCGCGGACATCTTCCGCGGCAACGCCGGCAAGCAGGGGCTGGTCGCCGGCACCCTCGCCCAGGACGACATCGAGCAGCTGTGGAAGCTTCTCGAGGAGACCCCCGGCACCGAGGTCACCATCGACCTCGAAGCCCGCCAGGTCCATGCGGCCGACGCCACCTTCCGGTTCGACGTCGACGACTACACCCGCTGGCGCCTGATGGAGGGGCTGGACGACGTGGGCCTGACGCTGCGTCACGAGGCCGAGATCACGGCCTTCGAGGCGAAGCGCCCCGCCTGGCTGCCCAAGACGCTGCCCGCGCGCACCGCCGAGAGCGCCTGAGCGGACCGGGTGGTCCGTCCCCGCCCCGGAGCGCACCCGGATCGCCTGACCAGGAGGTTCCACGGGCGCCATCCACGGGGAGCCACCGCGCACGATGGTGGTCTCGCGCGATGATAAGGACTCGTGAGCGGCTTCCGGGGTGAGACGAGCGTCGCGGCGTCGGCGCAGTGTGCTCCGGTATGGTGTGCCGGTCAGACACCGGGCGTCCCCGACGCCTGTCCCGAACAGCTAGGACGCTATGAGCTCGACATTCCACGTACGTGGAGGACGCCCCCTCGATGGTGAGATCACCGTCCGCGGAGCGAAGAACCTGGTCTCCAAGGCGATGGTGGCCGCTCTGCTGGGCAACGGACCGAGCATTCTGCGCTCGGTCCCGGACATCCGGGATGTCCAGATCGTCTCGCGACTGCTGTCGATCCACGGCGTCAAGATCGAGCGCGACATCGACTCGGGAACCATCCACCTGGACCCGTCGAACGTCGAGAAGGCGCACGTGGCCGACATCGACGCCCACGCCGGCAGCTCGCGCATCCCGATCCTGTTCTGCGGCCCGCTGCTGCACCGCCTGGGCGAGTCGATCATCCCCGACCTCGGCGGCTGCCGCATCGGGGACCGCCCCATCAACTACCACCTCGACGTGCTGCGCCAGTTCGGCGCCGTCGTGGACAAGCGCGAGTTCGGCATCTACATCACGGCGCCGAACGGGCTGCAGGGGACCAAGATCCACCTGGAGTACCCCAGCGTGGGAACCACCGAACAGGTGCTGCTGACCGCCGTGCGCGCCAAGGGCGTCACCGAGCTGACCAACGCCGCTGTCGAACCCGAGATCGAGGACCTGATCTCGGTGCTGCAGAAGATGGGCGCGATCATCTCCCTGCAGACCGACCGCACCATCACCATCGAGGGCGTCGACGAGCTGGGCGGGTACGAGCACGTCGCCCTGCCGGACCGCATCGAGGCCGCCTCGTGGGCCTGCGCCGCTCTGGTCACCAAGGGGTCCGTGTTCGTGCGCGGGGCCCAGCAGAAGCCCATGGCCACCTTCCTGAACACGTTCCGCAAGGTCGGCGGCGGCATGGACATCACCGAGGCCGGCATCCGCTTCTACCACCCCGGCACCCCGCTGCGGGCCATCGCGGTCGAGACCGACGTCCACCCCGGCCTGATGACCGACTGGCAGCAGCCTCTGGTCGTGGCGCTGACCCAGGCCGACGGGATCTCCATCGTCCACGAGACGGTGTACGAGAACCGGCTCGGATTCACGTGCGCCCTGAACGACATGGGCGCCCACATCCAGGTCTACCGCGAATGCCTGGGCGGCTCCAGCTGCCGCTTCGGCCGCAGCAACTACAACCACTCCGCGGTGATCTCCGGGCCCAAGACGCTGCAGGGCAGTGACATCACCGTCCCCGACCTGCGCGGCGGCTTCTCCTACCTGATCGCCGCTCTCGGGGCCGAGGGAGTCTCCACCATCCGCGGGATCGACCTCATCGACCGTGGCTACGAGTCCTTCCGGGAGAAGCTCACCGCGCTGGGTGCCGACTTCTGGGAGAACGGGCGCCAGGAGCACGATCTCGCCGCCCAGGGGGCCGCGGCGCGCTGACCCCGCCCGCTCGCCTCTGCATCCCGCGCCGTCCCGGCTCCGCGCACACCACCGACCACGATCCGAGGGAGCACAGCTGATGACGAGTGATGACGTCCGTGCCCACGCCGATCCCGGCGAGGGCGGTGACCCCCGCAGCGGCAGCGATCCCCGGAGCGGACACGCCATGACGGCGGGCAGCTCGCTGGCGCTGCGCGACATCCCGATCCCGGACTACTGCGATGTGGTCATCGTTCCCACCGGCGGGATCGACGAGCCCGATCCGAGGGTGTGGGCCGAGGCGATCTTCTCGCACGAGAACACCCCGCTGTCCTCACGCGGGATGCGGGCGCTGCGGGACGAGGCGATCCGGTTGCTGGACATGGTCCCGCCACCGGAGAAGGAGTTCGTGGCCGACGAGGTCGTGGGCTCGGAAGCCCTGATCAAGGACGACGACGAGAAGCTGCGGGTGCGCATCGGCGTGGCTCTGCTGCCGGGCGGCGAGCTGCTGCAGGTCACCACGGCCGTGAAGTACCGCTCCGTGCGCGGCCGGCTCGCCTTCGCCCCGCGCCGGCTGATGCACGCCGCCGCGGTCAACACGCTCGCTCGCCGGGCACCGACCACCCTGCGCCGCCGCAGTCTGTCCGGCGGCTCACGGATGCGCAGCATCACCGGGCAGGCCACGCGCAAGGCACTGGGCCGCGCGCCGTCCTCTAAGCCCTGATGGCGGTGAATGCGCTGCCTCGCCGCGTCGCCTGGTCGCGCAGCTGGGACGTCGGGTCCGCTCGGGCTGCGTCGCGGCGGGCCGGCATCGTGATCGGCATCGCCCAGATCGCGGTGCGTCCCCTGGCGACGCTGCTGTCCAGGCCGGTCTGGATCGGAGTGGAGAACCTCCCGGCCGACGGCGCCGTGATCGCGTGCGGGAACCATCTCAGCCCCTTCGACCCGTTCGGCTACGGCCACCTGCTGCAGGCGAACGGGATCGCTCCACGGTTCATGGCCAAGGACGCGATGTTCCGAGTCCCTGTGCTCGGCGCGCTGCTGCGAGGGGCGCGGCAGATCCCCGTCAGCCGCGGCACCTCCCGCAGCAGCGATGCGCTCTCGGCCGCCCGTGAGGCGCTGGGGCGCGGGGAGCTGCTGATGGTCTTCCCCGAGGGCACCTACACCCGAGATCCGCAGCTGTGGCCGATGCGAGCCCGCCTCGGACCGGCCCGGCTCGCCCTGCGGACCGGGGCACCGTTGCTGCCGATCGCGAGCTGGGGAGCTCGTGCCCTGTGGCCCGTCGGCTCCCCGATCCCGCATCCGAGCCCGGGCCGCCGGGTCGTCATGCGCGTCGGCGAGCCGTACACGGTCTCCCGGGCCGAGGGGGAGACCACCCACGCGGCCGCGGTACGGATCACCGAGGACCTCATGGCCAGGATCACCGCACTGCTCGCCGAGATCCGGGACGAGGACCCGCCGCCCGTCGTGCACGATGGGCGTCTGGACGCCCATCGTCCCGAAGCGGGCAGGCCCCAGCGCGGCTACCGGGCCGTGAGGCAGTCATGAGGGCGATCGAGGCCGTCCGCGCCGGCGGCCAGGTCACCGTGGAGGCGGTGAGGCAGCCGTGACCCGTCTGGCAGTCCTCGGTGCCGGGAGCTGGGGCACCACGTTCGCGCAGGTCCTCGCCGACGGCGGCGCCGAGGTGACGCTCTGGGCGCGCCGCGAGGAAGTCGCCCGCGAGATCCGCGAGGAGCACCGCAACAGCACCTACCTCGGTGACCGGGAGCTCCCGGAGGCCCTCTCCGCCACCTCATCGGTCGCCGCCGCGCTCGAGGGCGCCGACGGGATCGTGGTGGCTGTGCCCGCACAGTCGATGCGGGCGACGCTCGCGGCGTGGCGCGAGGAGGCCGGGCTGTCCGCCGGCCTGCCTCCCGTGCCGGTTCTGTCCCTGACCAAGGGTATCGAGCGCGGGACCGACGCCCGCATCAGCGAGATCCTCGTCGGCGCCGGAGGTGTCGACCCGGAGCGGGTCGGCGTGCTGTCGGGCCCGAACCTGTCGGGGGAGATCGCCGAGCGCCGTCCCTGCGCGAGCGTCGTGGCCGCCCCGTCCGAGGAGCTCGCGGGGGTTCTGGCGGGCTGGTGCGAGGCGCCCTACCTGCGCGCCTACACCTCGACCGACGTGACCGGGGTGGAGATCGCGGGCGCTGTCAAGAACGTGGTGGCGATCGCGGTCGGGGCCGCGGCGGGACTGGGGCACAAGCACAACACGACCGCGAGCCTGATCACCCGCGGGCTCGCGGAGATCACCCGCCTCGGCGTGGCGCTCGGCGGGCGCCGGGAGACCTTCGCGGGACTGGCCGGCATGGGAGACCTCGTGGCCACCTGCTCCTCGCCGCTCAGCCGCAATCATCGCCTCGGACTGGCTCTCGGTCGCGGACTCGACGTGCACGCGGCCGTCGCCGAGGTGGGTCAGACTGCCGAGGGCGTCGCCACCGCCCGCGCTGTGGCGGACCTCGCGACGCGCCTGGACGTGGATATGCCGATCGCTGCGGCGGTCGTGGATGTCGTCGATCACGGAGCCCGGATAGACCAGGTCACCACGGCCCTGCTGTCGCGATCCGTCCGGCCGGAATGACTACCCTGCGCATATGAGAACCACCGTCGCCCTCCTGTTCGGCGGCCGCAGCGGCGAGCACGGCATCTCGTGCGTCACCGCGGGCGGCATCATGTCCGCGATCGATCGCGATCGCTACGACGTGGTGGCCGTCGGCATCACGCGTGAGGGTCGCTGGGTGCGCGCCTCCGACGACCCTGCCCACTGGACCATGGTCGACGGGCGTGCGCCCGAGGTCGACCCCGACGGGCCGCAGGTACTGCTTCCCGCCGCACGGCACCGCCCGGGCGAGCGCAGCCTGCTGCGGCAGGTCGACGGCGACGTGGTGACGCCGCTGGCGGAGATCGACGTGGTCCTGCCGCTGCTGCACGGGCTGTACGGGGAGGACGGGACGGTCCAGGGCATGCTCGAGCTGCTGGACATCCCCTACGTGGGAAGCGGCGTGCTCGCCTCGGCCACGTGCATGGACAAGGCCGCCACCAAGACCGTGCTGCGTTCGGCGGGCATCGCCTGCGCCCCGGGGCTCGTCCTCCACGAGGACCGCTGGGCGGCGGACCCGGACGGCGTGCTCGCCCAGCTGCAGCGCGAGCACCCGCTGCCGTGGTTCGTGAAGCCCTCCCGCGCCGGCTCCAGCCTCGGGGTGACGCGCGTCGGAGAGGTCGCCGAACTGGAGGTGGCGCTGAAGACGGCGTTCGCCGAGGACCCCAAGGTGCTCATCGAGGAGACCCTCGTCGGCCGGGAGGTCGAGTGCGGCGTGCTGCAGGCGGCCGACGGTCGCCGGCCGCGCACCACCGTGCCCGGCGAGGTGCGGATCGGCGAGGATCTGGAGTTCTACGACTACGAGTCGAAGTACTTCGGCAAGGGCACGGTGGACATCGATGTGCCCGCCGCGCTGCCGGAGAGGACGCTCGAGGAGGTCCGCGACGTCGCGGCACGGGCATTCACCGTGCTGGGGCTGGAGGGTCTCGCCCGGGTCGACGTGTTCGTCACCGAGGAGGGTGGCGTGATCGTCAATGAGGTCAACACGATGCCCGGCTTCACGCCGTACTCGATGTTCCCTGTGCTGTGGGAGAACATGGGGCTCAGCTACACGGATCTGATCGCGGACCTCATCGAGCAGGCGCGCACCCGGCGGCTGGGCCCGCGCTGACGCGACCGGGACTGCGCTGACGCGACCCGGACCGCGCTGACGCGACCCGGTCAGCGCTGCTCGCTCACGCCTCCTCGCCGGGGCCGACGCAGTAGTCGGTGGCTTCGATGTTGCGGCTGATGACCTGTGCCAGGTCAAGCGCCGCGGCAGAGGGCTGGTCCCCGGCCGCCGAGCGCGGCACCGAGATGTCGATCGCGGGTTCGCGCCCGTAGGTCGTGTACAGGAACATGTCGCCCTCGAGCTCGCGGACGATCCAGTCGATCTGCACGCCGGACCCGTCCTCGAGGGTGGTGCAGATATCGGTGGTGGGGCCGGGCGGGGTGACGCCGCAGCGCATCACCACGGTGTCCTCGCCGCTGCCCCAGGCCGCGGTGCCCTGACTCGAGGTCTCGGTGCGGTCCATGCCCAGAACCTGCGGGGGTGCGCCGACGATGATGTCTGCGCAGACCGGGTCCGTGGCGGCAGGCCCCGGGGGTACCTGCACGGTGCCGCAGGACGCGGCGCCCAGCGTCAGCAGACCCGCAGCGGCAAGGGCGGGCAGTCGGGTTCGAAGCACCCCACGAGGGTACCTTCGTCGTCTGCGGACGAGTCGTGCGGGTCCCGGCGGCAGCAGGGTCACTCCCGGTTCTCGGGCAGACTGGGCACATGAGCGGCGACAACGGCGATGACACCACCCTGGGCGAGGCCGGGCTGCTGGCGCGGATGCTTCCGCATCTCTCCGCCGACCCCCGCGCCGAGGTGGGCCCGGGCGACGATGCCGCCGTGGTGCGCCTGCCATCGCCACGCCTGGTCGTGACCACCGACACCCTGGTGGAGGGTCATGACTTCCTCTCGAGGACGACCACGCCGCGCTGGATCGGCCACAAGGCCGCTGTCCAGAACCTCGCCGACGTCGCTGCCATGGGCGCCCAGCCCGTCTCGGTCGTGGTCGCGATCTCCGCTCCCGGTGATACGCCCGCCCGCGTCTTCGAGCAGATCACCATGGGTCTCGCCCAGCGGGCCGAGGCAGATGGCGTCTCCGTCGTCGGCGGAGACCTCGGGCGCGCGGACCGGTTGACCGTGACCGTGACCGCCCTCGGCGCGCTCGAGGAGAACGAGCCTCCGGTGCTGCGCTCCGGCGCGCGACCCGGCGACGAGATCGCCGTGGGCTCCCCGCGCCTGGGACGCTCCGCTGCCGGTCTGGCCCTGGTTCTCTCCGGACGCATCCGGGTCGAGGACGAGGACGAGGGCGAGGAGGGAGACGGGAGGGCGAAGGCGACGATCCACGGCGGCGGCGAGGACGCGGGGGAGACGCCCGGAGGTTCTGCCACCGACCGGCCGACGGCAGGGTGGTGCCTCGACGATGCCTCCCGTGACCTGGTCAGGTGGCACGACGCACCTGACCCCGATCTGTCCCTGGGGTGGACCGTCGGGCGCAGGGCGAGCGCGATGATGGACCTCTCCGACGGACTGGTCCAGGACGGTACCCGGATCGCGCTCGCCTCGGGCGTGGTGCTCGACCTGGACCCGGAGGCCCTCGCCCCCGATGTGGCCCTGCTCGAGGACCTGGCGCGCGAACTGGACACCGATCCCTGGCAGTGGGTGCTGCACGGGGGAGAGGAGCATGCCATGCTCGCGACCTTCCCGGCCGGATCGGTCCCGGACGGCTTCCGTCCCATCGGGACGGTCCGCGCCGCGGAGGGCGATGTGTCCGCGCAGGCGGGCAGTGCCGGCGGCGGCGCGGGCGCCGGCGGCGCGGATCGTGTGCTGCTGGCCGGGGCCGCGATCACCGGGACCGGCTTTGACCACTTCGACGGTCACACCTGAGGGAGATTCGCCATAAGCAGCGGTTCGGTCGGCCCTTCGGTTCGGCATAGGCTGGAGTGCGCCCTTATCAACGGGCGACCCCCAGCATCGAAGGAGACCCCATGTCGATCACGGTCAAGGCTCTGCAGAAGACCGGCCCCGACCAGCCGTTCCGCGTCGCCACCATCGAACGTCGCAACCCGCGACCGGACGACGTGGTCATCGACATCAAGGCCGCCGGGATCTGCCACTCCGACATCCACACGATCCGCAACGAGTGGGGCGAGGCACACTTTCCGCTGACCGTCGGCCACGAGATCGCAGGCGTCGTCGAATCGGTCGGCGAGAACGTGACGGACTGGACGGTCGGCGACCGCGTGGGCGTGGGATGCATGGTCGATTCCTGTGGCCAGTGCGAGGAGTGCCGGGCCGGCGAGGAGCAGAACTGTCTGCAGGGCGCGGTCGGCACCTACAACGCGATCGACGTCGACGGGACCGTCACCCAGGGCGGCTACTCGGAGAAGGTCGTGGTCGATCAGCGCTTCGTATGCCGCATCCCCGACGGACTCGAGTTCGACGTCGCGGCGCCGCTGCTGTGCGCCGGCATCACCTCGTACTCGCCGCTGGCCCGCTGGGGCGCGGCCGAGACGAAGGACGGAGCTGCCAAGAAGGTCGCCGTGCTGGGTCTCGGTGGACTGGGGCACATGGGCGTCCAGATTGCCGCGGCCATGGGCGCCGACGTCACCGTGCTGTCGCGTTCGCGCAAGAAGGAGCAGCTGGCGATCGATCTCGGGGCGAGCCAGATGCTGGCCACGTCCGAGGACGGGTTCTTCGAGGATCACCGCGGCGAGTTCGACCTCATCCTGAATACGATCAGTGCAGACATTCCGGTCGATGCGTACCTCGGACTGCTGAAGCCGCGCGGTGTGATGGCGGTGGTCGGCCTTCCCCCGAATCGCCAGTCGCTGAGCTTCGGCTCGGTGATCGGCGGCCGGAAGACCCTGGCCGGGTCCAATATCGGTGGCATCGCCGAGACCCAGGAGATGCTCGACTTCTGCGCCGAGCACGGCATTGCCGCGCAGATCGAGACCGTCGGCGTCGAGGAGGTCGATGCGACCTACGAGCGCGTCGTCGCCGGTGAGGTGTACTTCCGGGCGGTCATCGATACCGCGACCTTCGCGGACGTCGAGCCCGCCGCAGTCTGAGCACTGTCTGAGTCGCGCGGGGCCCGGAGCCCGGGCCCCGCGCTGTCGGCGGTGACACGAGCCGGCTCTCGCTGACGCTGGCTGTTGCTCTCGCTGGCTGTTGCTCTCGCTGGCTCTGGCTGCGCCGCCTCTCGCTGGCACCGGGTCCTGCTCGAGTTGGCCCCTCGCTGACCGGTTTCCGCTAGTCGACCGCTTCAGGCTCATCGCCCGGTTTCCGCACGTCGGCCGATTCCGCCGTGCCGGCCGGCCCGGGTGCGCCTCGAGACTCCAAGAGATCGGCAAGTGCTTCCGAGCTCACGGTGGCCGCGGGGTCGAGGATGTAGTTCGTGTGGGCACGGAAATGCCAGTGTCGGCAGTGCGGCTGCGTGAAGAATTGCGAGCGGGGGTTCCTGGTCGACAGAGCGTGTCTCGCGGCACGGTCGAGGCTGCGGTGGAAGATCCCGTGCAGTTCCGGCTCCTCGTCCTCGCCGGTCTGTTCGGCCGGCGGGGGAGACCGTCGCCGTCGGTGAGCAGCGGTGCCCACCGGGTCGAGATTCGTCGCACCGCGACGCGCCTTCTGGCCGTAGCGAGTCGTCCATTCGACCGTTCTCCGGCTGCCGTCGGAGTCGGTGATCACGCGGACGGTCTCCCCGGCCTTCTCCTTCTGGTTGTCCCCGGCGCAGAGCCCGTTGGCGTTCGCCAGTGACGTCGGCCCACCCTCCGCGTGCGGAATGATGTGGTCGTTCTGACGGATATCGGCATTGCAGTGCGGAGCACGGCACGTCTGGTGGCTCCACCTGATGAAGCGCGAGAGCGCCGGTGGGAAGACCCGGGACCGGGACTCGACGGCGACGAGCTCTCCGGAGTCGGGATCGGTATAGAGCCGGCGCAGCGTCAGTGCGAGCTCGGCGTCGTCCTCGCCGGTCATGGCATTTCGCATCTCGTCCCGGATGTGCTCGAACGGCACGGGCCCATAGCCCTCGATGGTGGCGGCATCGGCGTGTCCGGGTGCGAAGAGCGAGCGGTCGGTGATGATGACGCCGATATCGAGCGTGGTGGGATCGACGCCGTCGCCCCGCCCCAGGAGCGTATCGGCCATCAGATCGGCCATGATCTGCTGGTGTCCGCGCCGGTCACCCTCGGCCCGGGCCTTCTCCGCGGCGAGGGAGAGGCCCTTGCGTATGCGGGCGCCCTCGAGCGCGGGCAGCTTGGCGCTCAGGCGGCACATCCCGTCATCGTCATTGCGCACGGTGAGGCTGCGATTCTTCGATGCGCGGATGTGGCGCTTCTCGGCGCCGTCCGGGTCGAGCGTATGCATCACGCGTTGGGTCTCCTCGGCCCATTCCCGCTGCCCACAATCCTCGAGGTTGCCCACGTGCTCGGTCAGGACGGCGTCCACCTGGGTGCGCAGCGCCGGTTCCGCCGTGGCGGTGGCCTTGCTGACCCGGTGTGCGACCTCCGCATTGACCCTGCCCTGTGAGAGCGACGTGAGGATGCCCGGCATGGATCTGACCAGCCGGCGGCATGTCGCCATCGTCTGGCCTGCCGTCGAGGGCGCTCTCCTCAGGGCGCGGGATGCCTCGCTGCGAGCGATGCGTGCCGCCTTCGCCGGTGATTCCTCGCGGGCTGTGCAGTCGTCCTTGATGGCTGATTCCAGGTGCACCACGGTGCGGGCCTGGACTGCGGCCAGTGCACTCGAGAGGTTCTGGATTCCGAGCAGCAGGCTGATCGTGTCCGGAGCGGATAGAGCATCGAGAGCGACTGAACCGTGGGTACCGATCTCGGTGAGCGCGCGGTTCACGGAGAGCAGGTCGATGTCACCGATCTGGAGCTGCTCCTCGCCGGCCGTGAAGGGAAGAGAGCTGCGCGCGTCCGGAGCGGGCTGCGCCGGCGAGTCGGCACTGGGCGCACTGGAGCGGTCGTCCTGACCCACAGGACCTGCACCTCCAGGACCTGCGGCCACGCCATCTCGCTCGTCTGTCATGATCCAAGTATCGCAGGCTTGTGCGATAAAAGACAGGTCATTTCCAAACTTACCGCAAGGTAGCGAGGTAATGTGGACGAATGGCCCCTGTGGAGGAACGGTCGATATCTCACTGCTCGACTGCTCGTGCTGGTCAGGCAGTGTTGGAGCAGCCGTTTCGGGTGGGATGTGAACGGCGGCAGCTGGAAATGTGCGGAGTACTGGCGAGAAGCGCAATAATCCGCTAGGTTGCCCGGCCGCTGAGGTGCGTCTCATGGATTGGGGGGTATTTCACGTACGGTGCGAAATTGTGGACGAGCGGCTGTTGTGGAGGAATAGAGCTCGTCGCGAAGGCGCCAGCCAGTGGGCACTCCTGCTGCGGTCGGAGGTCGTGAGAAAGCGTGCTGGCGTCACAAGGGCCGGGGCCGGCACCGCCGCAGGTGGGCGCTGCTCCACAGGAGCGTCGCCCCCAGACGCACGTGAGCCCCTCCCCGAATCGGGGAGGGGCTCACGGGTGAGTCCGAGTCGGTCTCGCTCAGGCGCCGAGCGTGCTGACCTTGCCTGCCTTGAGGCAGGAGGTGCACACGTTCACGCGCTTGCTGGTGCCGTTGATCACAGTGCGCACGGACTGGATGTTCGGGTTCCAGCGACGCGAGGTGCGGCGATGCGAGTGAGACACGTTCTTGCCGAAGCTCGGGCCCTTGGCGCAGATGTCACACGTGGAAGCCACTGTCGTCTCCTGAAAAGTCGAATTCTGATCGGGTGCCCGCCCATCCCTGCGACTGCTCACCGGCCACGAGGGCGGGAACCTTCTCAGGAGTTGGTGACCAGGGATCGCGCAGGGGCGCTGGCCCCCGGAGGTCAGGGCAACCACGGAAGCATACCCCAGGCGGCGCCTTCTCCAGAAGGGTGCGGGCGAGTCGACCCGCTGTGGATTCCGACACAGCGTCGTACCGCAGTGGCACGATGGTCCCCGCGTGCGCACGATCATCGTCGCACGTCGCAGAGCCGGACTACTGCGCCCACGGGACGCTGACCCGTACCGGCGAGCGCGCACGAGGACCATCACGAGGAGGCACCGCATGGCGAGGAGACCGGAGTCCGCTCGCGGGTCCATGCCGCTGTCCGAGCTGCTCGAGAGCAAGGAGTCCCGCGCCATGGCCTCCTTCGGTGTCAGAGACCTCGACACGATGATGCGGTTCGCTCCCCGCCGCTACACGACCCCGGCCCCGCTGCGCTCCCTCCACGAGGTCCAGGAGGGGGAGGAGGTCAGCGCGATCGTCTCGGTCGTCGACGTCAAGGAGCGGCGCATGCGCAGCCGGCAGGGTTCGATTCTCGAGGTGGTCGTCTCCGACGGCATCGAGAGTCTCACCCTCACGTTCTTCCTCGCCAAGCAGCACCTCGTCCAGTGGCACCGCAATCAGCTGCCGGTCGGCAAGCACATCGTGGTGCGGGGGACCGTCGGCCTCCACAAACAGACGCACGAACCCCAGATCACCCATCCGCTGTACGAGGACTACGAGGACACGCCGGAGGGGCGCATGCGGGCGCAGCGGCCCCTTCCGGTCTATCCGCTGAAGAAGACCATCGCCCAGCGCACCATGCGCTCGGCCACGGAGAAGGGCGTCGAATTCGGGGACCGGCTCAGTCGGCCGGTCCCGGCGGAGGTGGTCGCCCGGCGCGGACTGCTGCCGCTGGCCGAGGCGGTCCGCAAGGTGCATGTCCCGTGGACCCTGGCGGAGACCCGCGCGGGCCTCGCCCACCTAGTGTTCGAAGAGGCGTTCGTGCTGCAGGCGATCTTCGCCCAGCGCCGCGCCCAGGATGCGCGGACCCCAGCCCCGGCGCTGCGGGCCGATGGGCCGCTCCAGCCGGCCTTCGACGAGCGCCTCCCCTTCGAGCTGACAGCCGGGCAGCGGGAGGTCGGCGGGCAGATCATCGACCGCATCCGCCAGGACCATCCCACCAGTGTGCTGCTGCAGGGCGACGTCGGCTCCGGCAAGACCGTCATCGCACTGCGTGCCATGCTCCGGGCCGTCGACTCGGGCCACCAGGCGGCGCTGCTGGCCCCCACCGAGGTGCTGGCCGAGCAGCACTACCGGACGCTGACGGCCCTGCTCGGCGATCTGGCGCGGGCCGGGCAGCTGGACGGCCACCCCGACGCCACCCGGGTGCGGCTGCTGACCGGGTCGCAGCGGACCGCGGCCCGCCGCGAGACGCTGCTGGATGTCACGTCCGGGCAAGCCGGGATCGTGGTCGGAACCCACGCCCTGCTCACCGAGAGCGTCGAGTTCGCTTCGCTCGCGCTCGTGGTCATCGACGAGCAGCACCGCTTCGGCGTGGACCACCGGCGCCGGCTGCGCACCAAGGGCCCGGCGGGGACGAGTCCCCACGTGGTGGTGATGACCGCGACCCCGATCCCGCGCACCGCGGCCCTCGCCACCGTGGGCGACCTCGACGTGCTCACCCTGCACGAGAGCCCGGGAATGCGCGCGGGTGTCGAGGCGTTCGTGGTCCACGAGTCCAACCCGAAGTGGGAACAGCGGATGTGGCAGCGCGCCGGTGAGGAGATCGCCGCCGGACGCCAGGTCTTCGTCGTCTGCGCGCGGATCGACGAGGCGGGCGACGACGCTCCGGCGCCGCCCCCGATGGACCCCGAGAGCGGTGCCACGCCCATGCCCGTCGCCCGCGGCGTCACCGAGACCGCCGAACTCCTCGCGAGTCGTCCCGAACTGGCCGGGGCTCGCATCGGGGTACTGCACGGGCGGCTGAGCACCGAGGAGAAGCAGCAGGTCATGGACCGCGTCGTGGACGGCGAGATCGACGTGCTGGTCGCGACCACGGTCATCGAGGTCGGCGTCGACGTTCCCAACGCCTCGGTGATGATCGTGCTGGATGCGGAGCGCTTCGGCGTCTCCCAGCTGCACCAGCTGCGAGGCCGGGTGGGCCGTGGCCGGCACGCCGGCATCGCCTTCCTCGACACCCGGGCCGTCGAGGGCTCCGAGACCTCCCAGCATCTGCAGCGGGTCGCTTCCGCGGCCGACGGATTCGCGCTGGCCGAGCTCGACCTGCGGCGACGCGGCGCCGGAGATCTGGTGGGGGAGGAGCAGTCAGGCCTGCAGCGCACCCTGAAGCATCTCGACGTCATCCGTGATGCCGAGGTCATCGAACAGGCACGCGAGGACGCCTTCGCCGTCGTCGAGGCCGACCCGGACCTGAGCTCGCATCCTGACCTCGCCGGGTCGATCGAGGACCGCCTGCGCGACGCCGACCCCGACGTGGAGAGGAGCTGACATGCCGCGGATCATCGCCGGCAGTCTCGGAGGCCGCACGATCCCCGGGCCGCCCGGGAAGGGCACCCGGCCGACGTCCGACCGCGTGCGCGAGGCGCTGTTCTCGCGTCTGGACGGGTGGGACGCGATCGAGGGAGCCCGCGTACTGGATCTGTACGCCGGCACCGGTGCTCTGGCGTTCGAGGCCCTCTCCCGCGGCGCCCGGGCCGCCCTGCTGGTCGAATCCCACGCCCCGACCGCCCGGCAGCTGCGCCGCACCGCCGCCGAGCTGGGCCTCGAGGGCCGCTGCGAGGTGCGACCCGGGAAGGCGGAGAGCATCGCCGCCCACCTGGAACCGTCCGGTGCCGGGTACTCGCTGATCTTCCTCGACCCGCCCTACGCAGTCACCACCGAGACCCTCGAGGCGCTGCTGGTCACGCTGCGTCCCGCGCTCAGCGACGACGCGCTCGTGGTCGTCGAACGCTCCCGCCGCTCACGAGAGCTGGCCTGGCCGGACGGCTGGGCGGACGACGGCACCAAGGCCTACGGCGAGACCGTGCTCCAGTTCGGCGGGCCGTCGTCGGAGCCGGGCGAGACCTCCTGAGTGCCGAGCACGGCGAGCAGGTCGAGCTTGCCCGCCGCCTCGCTGTGCGGGGGAGCGGTCAGCACCAGCAGCACCTGTGACCGGTCCTCCGTGAACAGGGCCTGGCAGTCCACCTCGATCTCGCCGAGCTGCGGGTGCAGGAGCACTTTGTGGTCCGCGAAACGCTGCGCCACGATCTGTTCCTCCCACAACCGGGCGAACTCATCGCTGCGCTCGCGCAGCAGCGCGGCCAGCTCGGCGGCCCGGGACCGTGGGCCCCATGCCCCGTAGGCGGCACGGAGCGAGGCGACCTGTGCCCGGCTCTGACGCTCGTGATCGGACGCCGGGTACATCGCCCGCCCGTGCGAGGGGTCGGCGAACCACCGGTAGATCGCGCTGCGCTCCCAGCCCGTGAGGTGACCGTTGCTGCCGAACAGGGCGGTGGCCGGGCCGTTCTGGACCAGTGCCTCCTCGAGTGCGGACAGGATCAGCGCCGGCGTGTCCTGCAGACGGTCCAGAACCCGCATCAGCTGCGGGGCGACGTAGTCCTCCTGCGGCATCCGTTCCGGGGCGGGGTGCCCGGCCACCCGGTAGAGATAGTCCCGCTCATCGGCGCTGAGCCGCAGCGCCCGGGCGAGGGAGGAGAGCATCTGGGTGCTCGGCTGCGGACCGCGACGCTGCTCGAGGCGCGTGTAGTAGTCGGTGGACATCATCGCCAGCTGCGCGACCTCCTCGCGGCGCAGACCGGGGATCCGACGCCTCGCGCCCGGGCCGAGGCCGACATCTGCGGGGAGCAGGGAGGCGCGTCGGCGCGAGAGGAACTCGGCGAGGGCGGCTCGGTCCACACCAGCCCTGTCCATCGCAGTTCCCTCCATCGCAGCCTCTTCCGTCGGCGCCCTGCCTGTCTCCGCAGTATCGCCCCCTCGAGCCCGCCGCAACCAGGGATCGCTGATCCCCCGATGAGCGCGGCCTGGTGCGGGCCGGCACGACCGCACAGACTCGAGACCATGAACATCACCGGACACACCATCTTCATCCCCGGCGCGACCAGCGGCATCGGCCTCGCCCTCGCCGTGCGACTGCACGCGAAGGGCAACCGCGTCATCGTCGGCGGGCGGCGCACCGAGCTGCTCGAGTCGATCGCCGCCGAGCATCCCGGGATCGACACGGTCGAGATCGACACCTCCGATCCAGCCAGCATCAGCGCTGCGGCGCAGCAGGTCCTCGCCACGCATCCGGACCTCGACATGCTGGTGGCGATGGCCGGGATCATGCGGGTGGAGGACTGGCAGGACCCGTCGGACTTCCTCCCTACGGCGGAAGCGACGGTCACCACGAACATTCTCGGCCCCATCCGGCTGATCGCCGCGTTCATGGAGCATCTGCGAGCCCAGGAATCGGCGACGATCATGACCGTCTCCTCCGGTCTGGCCTTCGTGCCCCTGCGTGCCACCCCCACCTACAACGCCAGCAAGGCCGCGATCCACATGCTCTCGGAGTCGCTGCGGCTCCAGCTCGCCGGCACCGGCATCGACGTGCTCGAGCTGCAGCCGCCGGCCGTGCGCACCGCCCTGATGCCCGGCCACGAGGACAACGAGGCCGCGATGGGACTGGACGAGTTCGCCGACGAGGTCATGGAGATCCTCGAGACCCAGCCGGAGGCGACGGAGATCCAGGTCGAGACGGTGAAGTTCCTGCGCTATGGCGAGGCGCGCGGTGACTATCCCCAGGTGGTCGCGGCCGTGAACGCCACCGACCCGCACAACCGCTGACCGGCACCAGCCGCCACAAGCGACGACCCCCGCTGAGCGCGGGACCGCCCGGAACCCATCGGTCGCTACCCTCTGAGCGTGACCACGACTCTCCACGACCTCGACTGGCCCGTCCGCACCGACCGCCTCGAGCTCCGACCGGCCCGACCCGAGGACGCGGACGAGATCTGGCCCTGGTACCGGCGGCCCGAGGTCCAGGAGTGGACGACCACGCTGAGCACCACCCTCGAGGACCACCGGCAGCGGTGGGAGAGCCGTCTGGACATCAGCCTCGGGGGCCGGCGCGACGGTGGCATCGTCGCCGTCGGCAAGATCGACCGTCAGGACCCGTGGTCCCAGACCGACATGGTCGAGCAGGCCCGCGGCCGGCAGGCCGAGGTCGGCTGGGTGCTCGACCCCGCCGTCCAGGGACAGGGCCTCGGGACGGAGTTCGCCGCGGCCCTGCTGGACCTCGCTTTCGAAGGGCTCGGCGTCCGCCGGGTCGAGGCCGGCTGCTTCGCCGCCAACCTCGCCTCGCGCCGCGTCATGGAGAAGATCGGCATGCGCTGCGAGGGCGTGTTCATCGAGGAGTCCCTGCACCGCAGCGGACGCTGGCTGGACGGGATGAGCTGGGCGATGCTCTCGCGCGAGCACCACGCGCGAGGAGTCAGCCCCAGGCAGCCGCGTCGGTGAGACAGAAGGCGTGGCCAGCGGGGTCACGCAGCACGATCCACGTCTCGCCCGGCTGCAGGGAGGGACGCTCCGCACCGAGTTCCACGCAGCGCGCCGCCGCGGCGTCGAGGTCCTCGACGGCGAGATCGAGATGGAACTGCTTGCGGCCGTCGTCCGGCCACGAGGGCCGTTGATAGTCGGGGATCGCGCCGATGCCGAGGGCGTGGCTCGGCCCGGTGAGCATCGCGTACTGCTCGCTCAGGTGCACGATCGGCCAGCCGAGGAGGGCGGACCAGAACTGCGCGATCGGCTCGGTCTCGGCGGCGTCGAGCGTGATCATCGCCAGGGAGGCGACGGGCGCGGCGGCCGTGGAGGGCGTGTCAGTCGTCGTCATAGCTGCCACACTGCCGCCATGGAGCATGCAGGCGATTGCATGAACGCGACACCGCCGCACATGGTGGGCCATGTCCTGCGACCGGAGGAGTTCCTCGCCCGTGCCTCGTACGACAGTGCCGCGCCCGACGAACGGCTGAGCCGGTGGGTCGAGCGGTACTGGTCTGTCACGTGGTCGCTCGAGGACGGCGCATCCCATCACGTGGCGACGCTCGACGAACCGGCGGTCAATCTGACCGTCGAACGTGGCGGAGTCCAGCGCAGCGGCATGGACGGTGACGGCGCATGGATCACCGGCCCGGTCGCCGCGGGACGTTTCGATGTGACGCTGACCGGTACGGGCAGTGTCATCGGGGTCACATTCCGACTGGGAGGCACCACCGCCTTTCGCGCCGCTGATCTGGCGGCCCTGCGTGACCGCACCGTTCCCGCTGCGGAGTGGTTCGACGTCGATCCCGCCGCCGTGGTCCTCGAGCCCACGGCGACCGAGGCCGCGGAGGTGCTTGATGACTACCTCCTCGGCCGGGAGCCACGTGAGGACCCCGGGTTCGACGGGTTTCTCGCCGTTCTCGAGATGCTCGCCGACCCGGAGGTCACCGGCACCGGGGAGCTGGAGCGACGAGCGGGGATGGGAACGCGGTCGCTGCAGCGGCTGTTCGAGCGGTTCGTCGGTCTCGGCCCCAAACGCATGCTGGTGCGTGCGCGAGTGATGGACGCCGTGGCAGCGTTCGACAGCGGTGACCCGCGGGACGTCGTCGATCTCGCCCATGATCTCGGTTGGTTCGACCAGCCACACTTCATTCGCGACTTTCGCGCCATCACAGGCGAGACGCCGGCTCGTTACGCGCGCCGAAGGGGGTGACCGCGAGGGGAGCGCTGCGCGATACTGCGAGCATGACGACGCTCAGCGCGACCTTCACGATCGATCTGCGCCCCGGCGAGCCGATCCCGACCGCCGCCGGCCGCTTCGAGTTCACCAAGACCTGGAGCGGCGCACTCGAGGGCACCAGCCACGGCACCATGCTCACCGCGGGCGATCCGGGCACGGGCAACGCCGGCTACGTCGCCATCGAGATCTTCGAGGGCACTCTCGACGGGCGCCCGGGCGGCGTGACCCTCCAACAGCTCGGGACCATGGCCGGCGGCGACCCGGTCCTCGAGTACGTCATCGCCCCCGGCTCGGGCACCGGCGAGCTCGCCGAGACCTACGGGAGACTGACCATCGACGCGATCGACGACGACGGTGTCCACCGGGTGAGTCTCGAGCAGGCCTGAACCGCCTCGGCGTCCCGAGCCGCACCGGGCCCGGGCGCACCGGGCCCGGCCGCACCGCAGCCGGCCGCACTACAGTGGCGCCATGAGCACCGTCGTCCTGCCCGGCTCGTTCGATCCCTTCACGCTGGGGCATCTCGACCTCACGCGTCGGGCAGTCGCCCTCGGCCACCGTGTGGTCATCGCCGTCTCCCACAATCCCAGCAAGGCCGGGACCCTCGGTCTCGAGGCGCGGAAGACCGCGATCGCCGAGACGGTGGAGGCCGACGGGATGAGCGGCAGCGTCGAGATTCGCACCCTGCCCAAAGGGCTCCTGGTCGACTTCTGCCGGGAGCTGGGGGCCGATGCGGTGGTGCGCGGCCTGCGCTCCCAGCTGGATCTGGCGTACGAGGAGCCGATGGCGCGGATGAACCACCACCTCGCCGGTGTCGACACCGTCTTCCTGCTGACCGACTCGGCCTACTCCCACATCTCCTCGTCCCTGGTGCGGGAGGTCAACGCCCTCGGGGGTGACGTCTCCGACATGCTCCCGGGACCGTCCCTGGACGCGCTGCGAGCCGCCACGGACGTATCCTGAGTGGTCCTCCCGGCCACGCTCATCTTCGTCGACACGAACAGGACTGCCACGCCATGTCTTCCGACACCGTCCCCGTCTCGCCGCTCGATGAGGATCTGCGCTTCGACGCGGTCGACCTCATCGGCCGCCCCGGCGCGCACCGCCGTATCGAGCGCACCATCGCCGCCCCCGCCCGCGAGGCCGGCGGCGCCGCGATGCAGGTCCCCGAGGGCAACGCCCTCGCTGTCGAGGCCGAGCTCGAATCCGTCGTCGAGGGCATCTACGCCCACGGCTCCGTCCGCGCCCACCTCGAGGGCGAGTGCTCACGCTGTCTCGACCCCGTCGACCAGGACGTCGAGGCGCGTCTGGACGAGATGTTCATGTACCCCGAGAAGGTCAAGGCCGACGAGCTCGAGGACTCGGTCCTGCTCGAGGGCGACAAGGTCAACCTCGGCCCGCTGGTGCGCGACGCGCTCGCCATGGAGGCCGACGAGCGCCCGCTGTGCCGCGAGGACTGCCCCGGTCTGTGCCCCCAGTGCGGTTTCCGCATGGAGGACGACCCGGAGCACGGCCACGAGATCATCGATGACCGGTGGGCCGCGCTGAAGACCCTCCTCGATGAGGACTCCGACGGCTCCGACGGTTCGGCTCGCTCCGACAGCTCCGACAGCTCCGACAGCTCCGACAGCTCCGACAGCTCCGACAGCTCCGACAGCTCCGACGCCACTGGCGGCACGGCCGGCAGCGAGGGCCGCTGATGGCGCGGAGGCGCCGGGCCACCGAGCACGCCGACGCCGATCGGCTGCTCGACGCCCTCCCGCTGGACGCCGCTCAAGCTGCTGAGCTGCGCGAATCGGGACTGTTCGAGCTGGCCCTGACCCATCGCTCCTATTCCTATGAGCACGACGGGCTCCCGCACAACGAGCGACTCGAGTTCCTCGGCGACGCCGTGCTGCAGCTCGCGGTGACGGAGCAGCTGTACGCGACCCATCCGACGCTGCCCGAGGGTGACCTCGCCCGCCGCCGCGCCGCCACCGTCAGTGCCCGGGCGCTCGCGGTGATCGCCTCGAAGCTCGACCTCGGCGCCTACGTGAGGCTGGGTCGAGGGGAGGATCTCACCGGCGGGCGCGCGAAGATCTCCATCCTCGCCGACACCACGGAGGCCGTGATCGGTGCGGTCCACCTGGGTCTGGGCCAGAACGTCTCCCGCCGGTTCGTCCTGGAGCTCATGCAGCCTCTGCTGGAGTCCGACGAGTTCCTCGAGACCAGCTACGACTTCAAGTCCCGGCTGCAGGAGATCGCCGCCGCCACCGGCGTGACCCCGTCCTACCGGATCACCGAGACGGGCCTGGAGCACGAGAAGGTGTTCACGGCCACGGTCAGCGTGGAGGGCATCGTCTCCGCGAGCGGGGAGGGCGCGTCCAAGAAGGACGCCGAGCTGGCCGCGGCTCAGAACGCGGTGCGCGCGGTCCTCGCCGAGCGCGGCGAGTCGCTGATACCTCGCGGCTGACCCGCCCCCGCGGCTGACCCCATTCCCAGCGGCTGAGAGGAGCTGAGCGGCGTGCCGGAACTTCCCGAGGTCGAAGTGGTGCGTCGCGGCCTCGAACCCCGCACCGTCGGCCGCGTCGTCGACGAGGTCGAGGTGGTCGATCCGCGGATCATCCGCCGTCAGAGCGGGGGAGCGGACCGCCTGGCCGCGGCCCTGGTGGGCTCTCGCCTGACCGCCGTGGTGCGTCGCGGGAAGTTCCTGTGGTGGCGCCTGGCCGACCCGGACGGCCAGGACACCGGGGAGGCGCTCATGGGCCACCTCGGTATGAGCGGCCAGCTGCGTGTGCGCACCCCCGACCCGGCACCGACCGCCCTCCTGCCGCCGTCCGAGGGCCCCGCCCCCGACCCGCTCCGCCACCGCCGGGCGAGCCTGCATCTGGATGACGGCACCGTGATCGACATGGTCGACCAGCGCATCTTCGGCGGCCTGTGGACCAGCCCTCTGCAGCCGACTGCCGATGGTGCCGTCGCCGGCCTCGGCAGCCCCGACGAGCTGCTCCCCGACGACGCGGCCGGCATCGCCCGCGACCTCCTGGACCCGGCGGCGGACCTGCCCGCCATCGCCCGCACGCTGCGCTCCCGGCGAGCCCCCGTGAAATCCCTGCTGCTGGCGCAGGACGTCGTCAGCGGCATCGGGAATATCTACGCCGACGAGGCCCTGTGGGCCGCCCGCACACGCTACGACACCCCCGGCAACGCCCTGACGCAGCGTCGCGCGCTGTCGATCCTGCGGGAAGCCGGCGCCGTCATGGAACGGGCACTGGGTGCCGGTGGGACCAGCTTCGACGCGCTCTACGTCAACGTCGACGGTCGCAGCGGGTACTTCGCGAGGTCGCTCGCCGCGTACGGCAAGGATGGGGAGCCCTGCCCGCGATGCGGGACGCTCATCCGTCGCGACGTCCATCAGGCCCGCAGCAGCTTCTACTGCCCCCGCTGCCAGCGCCCCCTGCCCCGGGCGAGGAAGGACCAGGACAGATGACATCGGACGACGAGAGTGCCGGCGGTGAGCACCTGGAGGACGAGTCGCCGGAGGGCATCATCCGGGTGATGCTGGTCGACGATCACGAGGTCGTCCGCCGCGGCATCGCCACCGTCATCGACGCCGGTCACGGCCTCGGCGTGGTCGGTGAGGCCGCCTCCGTGGCGGAGGCGGCCCGTCGGCTGCCCGCGATCCGGCCCGATGTGCTGGTGGTGGACCTCCAGCTTCCTGACGGCACCGGCATCGACGTCATGCGAGCTGCGCGCCGGGCCGACCCCGCCCAGCGCATGCTCGTGCTGACCAGCTTCGACGACGACGCCGCGGTGCGCGAGTCCCGCGCGGTCGGCGCCGACGGGCTGATCCTGAAGTCCGCCCGATCCCACGAGATCATCGAGGCGATCCGCACCATCTGTTCGGGGAAGCCGGCCTGGCCGGCCGATCGCGCCGAGGAGACACCCCAGCTGTCCGACTCCGACCGCCGGATCGTCGACCTCATCGGCGACGGCCACTCCAACCGAGAGATCGCTGACGAACTGGGCATCGCCGAGAAGACGGTCAAGAACCGCATCACGGTCATCCTCGCGACCTTGGGCATGCAGCGCCGCACGCAGGTCGCGGCGATGGTCGCCGCCCGTCGGCGCGCCGGCTGGAAGCAGTGACGGTTGGAAGCAGTGACGACTGCTGGCGACCGAATCACACCGCTGGCGACGTCGCCGCACCCGCTGGAGACATGGTCGCCGCACCCGTTGGAGACATGGTCGCGGCTGCTGGAACCGATCACGTCGGTGGCAGCGTCACCCGCCAGGAGATCATCGTGCCGGGCTCGAGGTTGATGGCGTCCACCCATCCGGAGTGCCGGCGCGCGCGGCTGGACATGTTCGCCAGCCCGCTGCGCCGCTGCACCGAGGGGTCGATCCCGCGCCCGTTGTCCGAGATGTTGACCTGGACGACCCGGTCCACACCCTCAGAGGTGAGGCTGACCGAGACCGCCACGGCGCTGGCATGCGCGTGGCGGGCGGCATTGGCGAGGCCCTCGCGGACCACCGCGACCACGTCCTCGGCGATCTCAGCGGGCAGCTCGGCCTCCATCTCGGCCGGGTGCGGTGGCAGGCGCAGCGCGGGGACGAAGCCGAGACCGGCGGTGGCCAGGCCCACCTCGTGGCGCAGCTGTTCGGTCAGCGTCGCCTCCGGGCGCTCGCGGCGCAGCGACTGCACGATCTGTCGGATCTGAGCGACCGCGTTCTCGACCCCGTGCACCGAGGCGGCGACCGAGGAACGGATCCGCGTGTTCGAGGGCGGCTCCCCGGGAGCGGCCAGCGCGTCGGTCAGGCTCTCCAGTTCCATCCCCACGGCGAACAGTTCCTGGATTGCGAGATCATGCAGATCGCGGGCGATCCGGCTGCGCTCGTCGTCGATCTCCACCGTGGAGCGCAGTGAGGGCCAGCGCAGCGTCAGGGCGAGCAGGCCGGCCAGGGCGTCCAGCCGTTCCCGATCGGCGAGGGTGAACTCGTCCGGCACGTCCTGCGAGGCCGCGGAAGGGGCCCCGCGGAGTACGGCGAGGTAGCCCATGCCGTGCTCGGCGGCGTCGACGGCGGCCAGCAGCGCGGGGCGCTCCTGGTCACCGATGCGCAGCGTGGCGATGCTCTCGAGCGCCTCGACGTCCGCACTCTCGAGGCCGCGCTGTTCCGGGGAGTCGGGCTCCAGCGGCCGGCCGAGCAGCTCCGCGCCATCCGGGCCGTCGACGATCTCGTAGGCCCACGCTCCCGGCCGCCACGGGAGGGCCAGCGCGGCACTGCGCGCGCCGAGATCGGTACGGGCGGTATGGACGAGCAGATCCAGCAGATCCTCGGTGTCGCCGCCGGCGAGCACGGCCTCCGCCAAGGCCTGCATACGGGGCCGGTCGGGCCGGGATGGCGGGGTCGGCGATGTCATCGGTGCTCCTCGAAGCAGGCCCGGGCGTGGTCACCGATCCGGAGCACCGGCGTGGCGGCGGGGACCGCCTCGATCCGGTGGGTGACCACGACGACGGTACTGCTTGCCGGGACGAGGGTCTCGTCGGCCGGGTCGAGGAGGGCGCGCAGCAGGGCGTCGCCGCGGGCGGTCTCGAGGTGCTCGGTCGGTTCGTCCAGGAGCAGCACCGGGCCGCGGCGGACCACCGCGCGGGCGAGCAGCAGCCGGCGCCGCTCGCCGCCGGAGACGGTGGTCCCGTCCGGCCCGATGGGGGTGTCCAGGCCGCGGGGGAGGGTCGCGAGCCAGTCGTCGAGGCCGACGGCGTCCAGTGCGGCCAGAGCCGTCCCGTCGTCCAGGTCGCCGCGCACCACGCGGAGGTTCTCCCGCACCGTGGTGGCGAAGACGTGCGCGTCCTCGGCGAACATCGTGACCTCGGCACGCACCTCGGGGGCGGGCAGCACCGCGAGGTCGCCGCCGTCGAGTTCGACGCGGCCCGCCAGTGGATCGAGGAGACCGGCGAGAGTCGCCAGCAGGGTCGACTTGCCGCTGCCGGAGGCGCCGACCACCGCCAGACGCGACCCCGGCGGCAGATCCAGGTCGAGATCAGCGACTCGGGGAGCGTCGGCGGTCCATCCGGCAGTGAGGCCGACAGCCCGCAGGTGTCCGGACCCACCGGGAGGCGCGGCCTGTAGGGACGGCGCAGACGAGGTGGCCTGTGCGGACGGTACAGACGAGGCGGACTGTGCGCACGGAGCGGACTGCGCGGACCGCGCAGGCGTGGCGGCGGGCGCTCGCTCGCCGTCGGAGTCGGAATCGGAGCCGGAACCGCGGCGGGCGCCTCGGGGTGGCGTCACCGCAGGCGTCGCCGGGCCGTCGGTCAGTTCGGCGAGTCGCGCCGCGGCGGCCCGCGAGCGGGCGTACTGCGAGGCTGCGGCCGGCAGGGCGGTGGCCGCCTCGAAGGAGGACAGCGGCAGCAGCAGGAGCACACCGACCTGACCGGCGGAGGCCCCGCCGTCGGTCCACGCGGCTCCGGCGGCGAGCAGAGAGCCCGTCACCGCGAGGATCATGGCCAGCGGTACCGCGGCCGAGGCGACGGCCGAGGGCAGAGCGGCCCGGTCGATCGCAGCATCGTGCTCCTCCTGCCGGGACCGCAGCTCCTCGAGAGCGGCCCCGAGGCGACCGTCCAGGCGGAGCGAGGTGGCATCGTCGAGGATCTCCACCGCACCGGCGGTGACACCGGAGCGAGTGGTGACAACGGCCTGCTCGGTCAGCAGCGCGGCCCGATAGGCCATCAGCGGTGCCAGCACGCTGGCCAGTGCCAGGGCCAGCAGCATCGCGATCCCCGCGAGAGGGGACAGCGGCGTGATCGTCGCCAGCACCACGACGGCCATGACCGCCGCCACCAGAGAGGGCACGATCGCGGTGATGACGTGATCGCCGAGCTCCTGGGCGTCGTCCCCCAGGCGTGCGAGCAGGTCCCCGCGGCGGAGGCGGGTGAGCGCGTCGTCGGTGCGGGCGGCGAGCGCGGTGAACAGGTTCGTGCGCAGGGAGACGACGCCGCGCAGGGCGACGTCGTGGGTGAGCATCCGCTCCAGCCAGCGGAACACACCGCGTGCCACCCCGAGCGCTCTGACCATCACCACGGCGACGGTCAGATCGAGCACCGGCGGCATGGTCCACGCCCGCGTGACCAGATAGGCGGAGACGGCGGCGAGGGCGAAGGCCGACCCCAGGGTGGCGCAGGCGGCGGCAAGTGCGGCCAGCAGCCGGCCGGTGGGGATCTCGAGCATGCGCTCGGCGCGGCGGAGGGGCGTGGCGCTCATCGGGCTGCCTCCCCGCCAGGGTCTACTGCTCCGACGGTGTCCGCGGGGAGAGGCTCCGTCCGCAGGGCCGACACACTGACCGCATCGTCCGCGAGCTCGACGAGACGTGAACGATGAGCGATCACGACGACGGTGCGGCCCTGCTCACGCAGGGCGCGGATCAGATCGAGGACCACGTGCTCGGTGGCGCCGTCGAGGTGGGCCGTCGGCTCATCCAGGATCACCAGCGGGGCGGGGGAGAGCATCGCCCGGGCCAGAGCGAGCCGCTGGCGCTCGCCGAGGGAGATCCCCCGGCCCGCTCGGCCCAGGTCCGCCTCCCAGCCGCGCTCGGCGGCCACGGCGTCCAGGCCGGTGGCCGTGGCCGCCCGGTCCAGGTCATCATCGGCCGCGTCCGGCCGGGCAGAGGCCAGCACCGAGCGGAGCGTCCCGGCCGGGAGCACAGGACGCTGGGGGAGGAGAGCCACCTGGTCCCAGAGGCTCCGCCGGTCCAGGTCCGCCACGTCGGTGGCCGTCCCGTCGGCAGCGATCACCACGGCCCGGCCCTCATCGGGAGCCAACAGCCCCAGCAGGACATGGACGGCCGTGGTCTTGCCCGACCCCGAGCCGCCCGTGATCGCGAGGACCCGCCCGGGACGCACCTCGACGTCGGCGCGGTGCGGGGCGTACCCGTCGCGCGATCGCACCGAGACCCCGCGCAGCGCGAGCGTCGCGGTGCGCAGATCCGGGGCCGGGACGTCCCCGGCGGGCGGAGACTGCTCGTCGAGGACCTCGAAGGCGGCGGAGACCGCGGCGAGCCCGTCGGTGGAGGCGTGGTACTGGGCGCCGACGTTGCGCAGCGGCAGGTAGATCTCCGGGGCGAGGACCAGCACCGCCAGGGCCGGGGCGAGGTCCATCTCGCCGGCGACCAGCCTCATGCCGATGCTCACGGCGATCAGGGCGACGCACAGGGTGGCCAGCAGCTCGAGCACCATCGAGGACAGGAACGCGTATCGCAGCGCCCCCATCGCCGAGGCGCGGTGGCGCTCGCCCAGTTCACGGACCACTTTCTCCGGGCCGCGCTCCCGGCCGAGCGCCCGCAGGGTGGGCAGCCCGTCGACGAGATCGAGCAGCTGGCTCCACAGCGAGCGCATGTCCGCCAGCAGCTTCTCGGACCGGCCGACGGTGAGCTTGCCGACCAGGATCATGAAGATCGGCACCAACGGCAGCGTCACCGCGGCGATGACGGCGCTGAGCGGATCGAGCACGGCCACCGTGACCAGGCACAGCGGCGTGACGGTCGCCGTGAGCATCAGCTGCGGCACGTATCCGACGAGGTAGGGGCGCAGCTTCTCGACGCCGGTCGTGGCCAGCGCTGTGACGTCGGCGCCGCGGCCGGCCACGCCCCGAGGGCCCAGGCGCGCGGCGTGGGCGAGAATCCGGCCGCGCAGCTCGCTGATCGCGCCGGTGGCGGCCCGGTGGGCGGTGCGCTGCTGGGCGAGCACGGCCCCGGCGCGTATCGCCAGCGCCACCACCAGAACGCAGAGCAGGTCCGGCGCCTGCTGGGGGACTCTGCCCTCGCTCAGCAGCTGCGCGCCAAGCCGGGCGATCACCAGCGCCGTGACGATGACGCAGGCGGACTGGACCAGGCCCAGCGCCACCGTGCGGACCACATGGCGGCGCGCCGAGGCGACCTCTCGCAGCAGTCGCGGGTCCACGGGAGCGCGCGAGCGGAGGCGAGGCCGAGCCGGTGCGGGCCCGGCCGGCACCGACTCGCTCGATGTCGCTCCCGCCGCGGTCATGTCTGCCCTCGCCGTCTCAGCCGGCATCCTGGTCGAAGGCTTCCCGGTAGCGCCTGGCGGCCTTCTCGAGCAGCTCCGTGCCGGGCGCGGGACCGTCCTCATCGCTGAGGCGATGACGGAAGACCCGATAGGTCCAGATCGTGTAGGCGATGACGACGGGCAGGAGCACCGCCAGCGCCACCAGCATCACGGTGAGGCTGTGGGCGGAGGAGGAGGCGTTCGCCACGGTCAGGGCGTTGGCCGGGTCCCCGGTCGAGGGCAGGACATACGGGAACAGGCCTGCGAACAGGGAGATCGTGGCCAGCGCGATAGCGGTGGTCGTGGCGGCGAAGGCCAGACGCTCCCGGCGAGCACGATTCAGGGGGACCACCGCGAGCAGGGCCGCGGCCGCGATCGCCAGCGAGATCCAGGTGACCGCGGTGTTCGAGTGGGCCAGCTGGAACCACAGCAGGAACACCGCCGCGGCGAGGATCGTCGGCCACACCAGGAGCCCGGCGAGGCGGTTGGCATCCTCCCGCAGCCGGCCCTCGACCTTCAGGGCGAGGTACAGGGTCCCGTGCAACCAGAACAGGAGCACGAACACCAGCCCGCCGAGCAGGGCGAAGGGGTTCAGCAGGCCCAGCAGGCTGGTGGTCATCCACGAGTTCTCGTCGATCGCGACGCCTGCGACGATGTTGCCGAAGGCGATGCCCCACAGCAGCGCGGGCGCGAAACCGCCGATGACGTGGACGACGTCCCACGAACGCTTCCACGCGGCACCGTCGGCCTTATCGCGCCATTTGAAAGCGCACACGCGGGCGATGAGCACCAGCAGCAGGGCCAGCAGCGCCAGGTAGAAGCCGGAGAACAGGGTGGCGTACCACTCGGGGAAGGCGGCGAAGATCAGCGCGCCGCCGGTGATCAGCCAGACCTCGTTGCCGTCCCACACGGGGCCGACGGTCTTCAGGATCGTGCCCCGGGTTCCGGCACCGCGCCGCCAGAACGTGGCGGCGTTCATCTGGACCCCGAAGTCGAAGCCCTCCAGCACGAAGTACCCAAGGAAGAAGAAGGCGATCAGGCAGAACCAGAGGGTCTGCAGAGCTGTGGGCGCGAGCGTGACGTCCATGAGTGATCTCGTCCCTTCTCAGTAGTCGAAGGAGAGGGCGGGGGTGTCGAGCTGGTCGGTCTCGGCGTCACGCTGGGGCAGGGCCGCGCCCTTCAGGGCGACCTTGCGCATCAGCTGGAACCAGACCACGGCGAGCACGCCGTAGATGAGGGTGAAGGCGACCAGCGAGGTGAGCACCATCCACGAGGGATGGCTGGAGACACCCTGCATGGTCATCAGCCGCACCGTCGGATCATCGGGGTTGGGGTGGACCACCCACGGCTGGCGGCCCATCTCGGTGAACACCCAGCCCGCCGCGTTGGCGAAGAAGGGCATCGGGATCGACAGCACGCCGAACCACTGGAACAGCCGCGAGCCGGAGGTGCGGGCCGTCGCGCCCCGACCCCGCGTGATCCACAGCGCCCACAGCGCCATCACCGCGCTGAACACGGCCAGGCCGATCATCAGGCGGAAGGACCAGTAGGTCACGAACAGGTTCGGTCGGTAGTCGGCCTGCTGCACGTTGCCATGGATGTCGGTGACGGATTCGCCGAACTCCTCCTGGTACTGGGCGTTGAGGTCGTCCACGCCCTGCAGCTCGGCGTCGAAGGTGTGGGTGGCCAGGAAGGAGGTGAGGTAGGGGATCTCGATCAGGTGGGTGACGCTGGAGCAGTCCTGGTCGAAGGCGTCGGGGCCGCCGATGGTGAGGATGGAGAAGGGCGCGCCCTCCTGGGTCTCGCACAGCGCCTCGGCGGAGGCCATCTTCATCGGCTGCTGCTTGAACATGATCTGCGCCTGCAGATCGCCGGTGATCGCGAGCGCCACCCCGGCGATCACCATCGCCACCACGCCCAGGCGCAGGGTCGGCCGGTAGAGGTCCCGGGCCACCGTGTCGTGGTCGCGGCCCTCGACGGTCTCCAGGCCGGCCTCGCGGGCCGCGCGGTGGTGACGGACCATGTGCCAGGAGGCCACACCGGTCACGAACGCGGCCGCGACCAGCCATGCGCCGGCGATGACGTGGGGGAACGCGGCCAGCGTGGTGATGTTGGTCAGCACCGCGAAGATCGAGCCCTGGGACGGGTCGAGCTCGGCGCGTCCGGTCTCGGGGTTCACCGCGGCTCCCACCGGGTGCTGCATGAACGAGTTCGCGGCGATGATGAAGTAGGCCGAGGCCATGGAGCCCATGGCCACCGCCCAGATCGTCAGCAGGTGGATCTTCTCGGGCAGCTTGCCCCAGCCGAAGATCCACAGGCCCAGGAACACCGACTCCAGGAAGAAGGCCGCGAGCCCCTCGAGGGCGAGCGGCGCCCCGAACACGTCCCCGACGTAGCGCGCGTACTCCGACCAGTTCATGCCGAACTGGAACTCCTGGACGATGCCCGTGGCGATGCCGATGCCGAAGTTCACGATCAGCATCGAGCCGAAGAACTTCGTCATGCGGGTCCAGGCATCGGTGCGCACCGGGTCCTTCGCGCGCATCGCCAGCGTCTGCATGATGGCGACCAGGAGCGAGAGGCCGATCGACAGCGGTACGAAGATGAAGTGGTACACGGTGGTGATGCCGAACTGCCACCGCGCAAGATCGAGGGCTTCCATGAATCCTCCCGGGAGTCCGGCACGCCATGGAGGTGGCGCGCTGGCTCGAATCTACGGCCGCGCGAGGCCCTGATCCGGGGACCATGGTCCCCTCGCGGGACCGACGCCGGAGCCGGGTCAGGCGCGGTGCGCCGAGATCGCGGCGCGAGCCAGCCGACGCCCCACGTCGATCGCCGAGGCGGGCCGTCCCCGGAGGAAGGCGGCCAGCGTGCCGTCGTAGGCGAGAGCCACCTCATCGGCGAGCTCCTGCGCATGGTCGCCGGCGAGCGGACGGGACAGATGCAGCAGGCGCCGGTCGAGCAGGTCGCTGTCCGCGGCGAGGACCTCGCCGACCGGGCCGTCCGGGTCCGGGAACTCGGTCGCGGTGGTCAGGAAGGCGCACCAGCGCGCCGGGGGATGCGTGCCGACACGGTATGCCTCCAGCGCGTCGAACAGGGCGAGCAGCCGCGCGGTGTCGTCTCCGGCCTCGACCACGTGGCGGTCCCAGATCGTCTGCCAGTCCGCCAGGCGGCGGCGGAGGGCTTCGGCCAGGAGCCCGTCCTTGCTCCCGAACTGCGCATACAGGGTGGCAGCGGAGACGTCCGCCTCCCGCAGCAGATCGTCGACCGGCGTGGCGCGGATGCCGCGGGAGAACAGCACGCTCTCGGCCGCCCGGAGCAACCGGTCGCGTGCGGAAGGGCGCTGGGAGGGGGCCATCACTCCACTGTAACGACCGTTTCACTGAACTACTATTCTGGTGTACTGTAACGAGCGTTCTAGTTGCGGCCGTGCCCGAGCCCGGGTGGACGAGCCCGGGCGTTACAGCCCGACGGCCGGTTCGGCCGCCCAGCCCGTCGGAAAGAAGGAGAGCGCCGATGCGAGATCTGGTCCTCAGCGGGATGGCACTGATCGCGGCGACCTACGGCCTCGCCCGGTTCGGGTACGGGCTGTTCCTGCCACAGTTCACCGAGGAGTTCGCGATGGTCCCGGCCGTCTCGGGTGCGATCCAGGCCGGCAGCTTCCTGTCCTACTGCCTCGCAGCGGCGATCGCGGCGCGCGTCGACGCCGGCCCGCGAGCATTCGTGGCGCTGGCAGGAGGTACGGCCGCGGCGGGCTCGCTCGGCGTGGCGCTCGCGCCCCATGCCGCGGTCCTCGCCCCGAGCGTCGTCCTCGCCGGGGCCGGCGCCGGGTTCGCGACGCCCGGCCTGGTCACCCTCATCGAGCGCCACCTCGTCGGCGCCCGACGTGAGAGCGCGCAGACGGTCGTCAACTCCGGCACCGGCGCCGGCCTGGTCGCCGCGGCGGCATTGAGCCTGCTCGCCATCGGGCACTGGCGGATCGCCTGGGCGGTGATCGCGGTGACAGCGGCAGCGGCCGCGCTGGCCACCTTGAGGGCCGATGCCGTCGCCGCCGGTGCCGGCTCGTCCGCCGGCGGCGGATCGCTCATCAGGTCCGGGCCGCCCGCCAGCTCCGGATCGCCCGTCAGCTCCGGACCGCCCGCCAGCTCCGGACCGCCCGCCGGTCCAGGGGCTGCCTCGGGGCCCGGGCGCTCCGCGGACGACGCCGTGCCGAGCAGCCGCGCAGGGCTCCGCGCCCTCATGGCGCCGCTGGTCATCCCCGTGGTGGCCGCTCTGCTGGCCGGCGCGTCGAGCGCCGCCATCTGGACCTTCGGGCGTTCGGTGATGGCCGATGCCCGCCCGGATCAGCCGCTCTACTCGCTGCTGGCCTGGATGGTGCTGGGTGTGCTCGGCATGGTCGGTGCGATCGCCGCCAAGCTCGTCCAGGCCTGGAGCCTGCGGACCGCCTGGACCCTCACCGCTGCTGCCATGGCCGGCGCCACCGTTCTGCTGGGCGTCGCTCCCGGAGCGTCGTGGGCCGCTCACCTGTCGATGTGCCTGTTCGGCGCGGGCTATACGGCGCTGAGCGGCGTCCTCATCGTCTGGGCCGGGAGGGCCCGTCCGGAATTCGCCGCGGAGGGAACGGTCGTGCTCTTCATCGCGCTCGCCCTGGGTCAGGCGGCAGGCTCCCTGCTGCTGGGGGCCCTGCTCGGAGTCACGTCGGAGATGACGACGTTCCTGGTCGCCGGAGGCCTCGGCCTGGCGGCCATCGTGCCCACGCTGCACCGCCGGATCCGGCATGACGACGGGGTGAGCACGAGCATGTCGGGATCGGTCGCGTGAACGGCCTGTGCCATACTGACGCAGGCACTCTCCTGCTCCGCACCGGGTGGGGGAACCTCCCGGCGTCGTCACGTCGGAGCACCGGTTACGCGTTGTACCGCGACCGCCGTGCTCCCGCGATCGGCATCGCAGCGCTTCCATCGGGAAGCTGCGCGACGGCGAGGGCTAGAGACTTCCGTCCTCAGGGACGATGACCACGGGGAGCCAGGGTGCGCTGGTTCCTTCAGAAGGAGACGGCCGTATGGCTGACAGCACCCATAATCCAGAATCCGACTCGTCGGAGGAGACGACCACGCCTCCCACGTCGCGGCGTCGCCGCCGGGCCGGAGCCCCCGCGGGTGCTCCCGAGCCCGTCTCGGGACCGGAGGTCTCCGAGGAGATGGAGCCTGCCGCGCCGCGCACGGTCGTCGCACAGCAGAGCGAGACCCCGATCGAGACCGCCCCGGCCCCCACGAAGCGCCCCCGCCGCCGAGCGGGCGCCCCTGCCGGCGCCCCCGTGATCCCGCCCGCCCCGGAGCCCGTCGTCGAGGAGCTGGTGGGGGAGGAGCCCCTCGTCGAGCCCGAGACCGAGGACATCGTCACGGAGGACGTCGAGACCGAGGACGTGACGGGCTCGAACAGCACGGCCGAGGCTGGCTCGACCGCAGCACCGGTCGATGCCGGCTCCAGCGACGCGGGGTCCCACGACAGGGACGGCGGGTCCGGCGACGAGGACGACAACCCTGTCGTCGATGACCTGCGAGCCCTCGCCGACGCTCGCGGTGGCTCCGGCGACGAGACCGAGGACGCCGGCGACGACCGGTCCCGCCGGCGCGAACAGGTCCAGATGGACTTCGCCTCGCTCCTGTTCCAGGCACCGACGCCGCCGCGCACGACGGTCGGCGCGCACGACGCCCCCGTCGGCGGTGCGGACGTCTCCTTCGACGCCGGAGCGGACGAGGACGAGAGCGACGAGACGGAGGGGACGGACGAGACCCGCCGCAGCGACGAACGGTCCGCGACCTCCGACGACGAGCAGGGCGGGCGCTCGCGCTCGCGCCGCGGCCGGTCGCGCCGCTCCTCCCGCCGCGACAGCGGATCCGACGACTCCGCCTCCGCAGAGGACAGCACCGAGGACACGGCCTCCGAGGACGACTCCGATGAGGACTCTGAGCGCAGCACCGGCGGCTCGAACGGCTCCCGTCGCCGTCGCCGCCGCGGCGGTCGTGGCCGGCGGGGCCGTGGCCGCGGGGACGAGGAGAACGGCTCGGACGAGCAGGATGACCGGGACGACCAGGACGACGACTCCTCGCAGGACGAGCGCGGCGAGCCGTCCGAGGGCAAGGACGCCAAGAGCGACGAGAGCGCCGAGGGCGGATCCTCGGGATCCTCCAGCTCGCGCCGCCGGCGTCGTCGTCGCCGCTCGGGAAGCAACGGGGACGAGTCCACGTCGACCGATGATCCGCCCAACACGGTCGTCAAGGTCCGCGAGGCCCGCGACGAGGTCAAGGCCGTCAAGGGCTCGACCCGGCTCGAGGCCAAGCGCCAGCGCCGCCGCGAGGGCCGCGACAACGGCCGCAAGCGCAACGTCATCACCGAAGCCGAGTTCCTCGCACGCCGTGAGTCCGTCAAGCGGTCCATGGTCGTGCGCGAGCGCGGCGGACGCACGCAGATCGCCGTCCTCGAGGATGACGTCCTCGTCGAGCACTACGTCGCCCAGAAGGCGCAGACCTCGATGGTCGGCAACGTGTACCTGGGCAAGGTCCAGAACGTGCTGCCCTCGATGGAGGCCGCCTTCGTCGACATCGGCAAGGGCCGCAACGCCGTGCTGTACGCCGGCGAGGTCAACTGGGACGCCGTCGGCCTCGAGGGCCAACCGCGCCGGATCGAGCTCGCCCTCAAGAGCGGCGACCCCGTGCTGGTCCAGGTCACCAAGGATCCCATCGGTCACAAGGGTGCTCGCCTGACCAGCCAGATCTCGCTGCCCGGCCGCTACCTCGTGTTCGTGCCCGGCGGGTCGATGACCGGCATCTCCCGCAAGCTGCCCGACACCGAGCGCTCGCGACTGAAGAAGCTCATGCGCCAGCTCATCCCCGAGGACGCGGGCGTCATCGTGCGCACCGCCGCCGAGGGCGCGAGCGAGGAGGAGCTGACCAACGACGTCGCGCGGCTGCGTGCCCAGTGGGAGAAGATCCAGAAGGCGCAGAAGTCGAAGTCCGCGCCGGTGGCCCTCTCGCAGGAGCCCGACATCGCCATCAAGGTGGTCCGCGACGTCTTCAACGAGGACTTCACCTCGCTGATCGTCGAGGGCGGCAAGGTCTACGACGAGGTCCACCAGTACGTCTCGGATGTCGCTCCGGATCTGCTCGAGCGCCTGACCAAGCACGTCGGCGACAAGGACGTCTTCGCCAAGCACCGCATCGACGAGCAGCTGCTGAAGGCCATGGACCGCAAGGTCTACCTGCCCTCCGGCGGCTCGCTGGTCATCGACCGCACCGAGGCGATGACGGTGGTCGACGTCAACACCGGCAAGTTCACCGGTTCCGGCGGCACCCTCGAGGAGACCGTCACCAAGAACAACCTGGAGGCGGCCGAGGAGATCGTGCGCCAGCTGCGGCTGCGCGACATCGGCGGCATCATCGTCATCGACTTCATCGACATGGTGCTCGAGTCCAACCGCGACCTGGTGCTGCGCCGCCTCGTGGAGTGCCTCGGCCGGGACCGGACCAAGCACCAGGTCGCCGAGGTCACCTCGCTGGGCCTGGTCCAGATGACGCGCAAGCGGGTGGGCCAGGGACTGGTCGAGACCTTCTCCGCGACCTGCGAGCACTGCAACGGCCGCGGCATCGTCGTCGACCTCGACGGTCAGCCTCACCAGCACGCCGGCAACGGCAACGGGAACGGCGGCAACGGGAACGGCAAGAACGGCAACGGCGGCTCCGGCGGGGACGAGTCCTCGAAGTCCGCCAAGCGCCGCAGCCGTCGCTCGCGAGGCGGCGGCAAGGACGACTCCGCCGCCGAGGAGGCGCCCGCGGAGGAGCCGCAGCCCGACGTCCACCGGCTCGAGGACGACGCGGACAGCCGCGCCCTCGCCCGCGCCACGATCGCCTCGATCGCCGCGGCCTCCGGTGCCCACTCGCACCCGGAGGTCACCGTCGACGGACAGGTCATCGCGGTGGACGACACCCGGGATCCGCAGGCCGCGGAACCGGCGACCCTCCCGGAGCTGCGGCACGCGGACGCCCAGGCGGACCCATCGGCCGGCGACGCCGCGGCACAGCCGTCGGCCGGCGAGCCGGCGGACCCGTCGGCCGAGGAATCGACGGAGCAGCCTGCAGAGCAGACACCTGAGCGGTCGGCGGAGCCTGAGGCTCATGAGCCGGCCGCACACGACGCGGGCCCGGCGGCCGAACAGCCGGCGGGCGAGCAGTCCGCTGACGAACAGCCGGTGGCCGAGCAGCCCGCGGTCGATCAGCAGTCGGAAGCTGCAGCCGGGGAGACCGGCGACGCGTGGGAGCAGGACGCCCCGCCGCAGTCCTGAACCGGAGAGGGCGGGCGCGACCGGCGTGACGAGTTGCACACGGTGTGACGGCGTTCTCGCAGGTCGGACCGCCTCCGATGGTTGACCCGGGGTTCCGGGGATCGTAAGCTGTTCTTCGGCGCAAAACGCGTCCAGTCGTTTTCCCGGTGGACACCGCGCGACCGCATCTCCCGCCTGCACCTCTCCCCAGGGCGTGCAGGGCCGGTTGACGGTCGCAGGTCCGCGGCCCCGCCGAGCAGGAGCACGACCCGTAGACATATCCGAATCACAAGATGGAGCAGTGACGTGGTGTACGCAATCGTCCGCGCAGGCGGTCGTCAGGAGAAGGTGTCGGTCGGTGACACCATCGTGATCAACCGCGTGGCAGGCGAGGCGGGCGACAACGTCGATCTCGCCCCCGTGCTGCTGGTCGACGGTGACAAGGTGACCTCCGCCCAGGCCGAGCTGGCCGACGTGAAGGTCTCCGCCGAGAAGGTCGAGGACCTCCGTGGTCCGAAGATCCGCATCCTCCGCTACAAGAACAAGACCGGGTACAAGAAGCGCCAGGGCCACCGCCAGGAGCTGACCCGGCTGAAGATCACGGGCATCGCCTGAGCGATCCCTTCGAACACGGAAGAAGGATTGATTCCAGATGGCATCAAAGAAGGGCGTCAGCTCCTCCAAGAACGGGCGCGACTCCAACGCCCAGCGCCTCGGCGTCAAGCGCTTCGGCGGCCAGGTCGTCGGCGCGGGTGAGATCCTCGTGCGTCAGCGCGGCACCCGCATCCACCCCGGTGACGGCGTGGGCCGCGGCAACGACGACACGCTGTTCGCGCTGAACGCGGGCACCGTCGAGTTCGGCCGCAAGCGTGATCGCCGCGTGGTCAACGTCGTCGAGACGGTCTGATCTGCCGCCCCGGAATCCGGGGCACACAACTGCCTTCGAGGGGCGGAGCCGACTGCTCCGCCCCTCGACGCGTATCTGCACCCAGCTGCTCGGGACGCTCCCGCCACCGACCGCTCGAGGCTCGTCGGCACCGACCCGCCGACGCGCCCCAGCGACCTGCTCACTCCACCCCTCCATCCGCTCCACCATCGGAGGTCACCCATGGCCACGTTCGTCGACCGCGTCAGGCTGCAGGTCGCCGGAGGGTCAGGCGGCCACGGCGCCGCCTCCATCCGCCGCGAGAAGTTCAAGCCGCTGGCCGGGCCCGACGGCGCCAACGGCGGCCGCGGCGGTGACGTGATCCTCGAGGTCGACGCCTCGACGACCACGTTGCTCGCCTACCACCACAAGCCCCACCAGAGCGCGACCAACGGCGGCTTCGGCAAGGGCGACCTGCGCCATGGCGCGCGCGGCGAGGACCTCGTCCTGCCTGTGCCCGACGGCACGGTCGTCGCCACCGAGGACGGCACCGTTCTGGCCGACCTGATCGGCATCGGCACCCGATTCGTCGCCGCCCGCGGCGGCTCCGGCGGACTCGGCAACGCGGCCCTGGCCACGACCAAGCGCAAGGCCCCGGGCTTCGCGCTGCTCGGCGAGCCCGGCCAGGAGCGCAGCCTCGTCCTGGAGCTGAAGTCCGTGGCCGACGTGGCCCTGGTCGGCTTCCCCAGCGCCGGGAAGTCCTCGCTGATCGCGTCGATGAGCGCTGCGCGGCCCAAGATCGCCGACTACCCGTTCACCACCCTGGTGCCCAATCTCGGGGTCGTCGAGGCCGGCCAGTTCCGCTACACGATCGCCGACGTGCCGGGTCTGATCCCCGGCGCCAGCCAGGGCAAGGGCCTGGGCCTGGACTTCCTGCGCCACATCGAGCGCTGCCACGTGATCGTCCACGTCCTCGACGCCGCGGCCCTCGAATCAGAGCGCGACCCCGTCACTGATCTCGAGACGATCGAGAACGAGCTGGCCACCTATGCCAGCAGTCTGGATGAGCAGGCGGAGACCCGTGTGCCGCTGATGGAGCGGCCCACCGTGATCGTGCTGAACAAGACTGATCTGCCCGACGGGGCCGATATGGCGGACATGGTCCGGGAACGCCTCGGAGAGCGGGACGTGCCGATCCTCGACGTCTCCGCCCTGAACCGCAAGGGCCTGCGCGAGCTGTCCTTCGTCCTGGGCGAGCTGGTCGAGCAGGCACGCGCCGCGCTGCCCGCCCCGGAGGCCGCTCCCATCGTGATCACCCCCAGGGCAGTGGACGCGGAGGAGTTCCGCGTGGTCACCGAGCAGTACGACGGCGGCACCGCCTACCGCGTCGTCGGCGACAAGCCCGAGCGGTGGGTGCGCCAGACCGACTTCACCAATGACGAGGCCGTCGGATACCTCGCCGATCGCCTCGCCCGTCTGGGCGTGGAGGACAAGCTGTTCTCCGCCGGCGCCGTCGCCGGGTCCACCGTGCTGATCGGACCCGGGGACGACGCCGTCGTCTTCGACTGGGAGCCGACCATGGTCGGGGGCGCCGAGCTGCTCGGCGTGCGCGGCTCCGATCGGCGGCTCGAGGACCATCACCGCCCCACCCGTGACGAGAAGCGCGAGGAGCAGCGCGCCCGCACCCAGGCCCGCATGAACCGCATCGCCGCGATGGACGAGGAGCGCCGTGCCGGGCACTGGGCCGAGCCGTCCGCCGCGTCCGAGCCATCAGCGCCATCAGCGCCCGAGGAGTCCGACGAGCAGGAGCGCTGAGGATGGCGGGGACGGCGAACGGCACCGGTGCGCGCCTGCGCCAGCCGGCCCGGCTCACCGAGCGCGGGATGCTGGGCGAGGCCGCACGCATCGTGGTCAAGATCGGTTCTTCGAGCCTGACCGATGACCGTGGTCGGCTCGATCAGGACCGGGTCGATGCGATCGCGACCACCGCCGCGGCGCTGGCCGAGCGAGGCACCGAGGTCGTCATCGTCTCCTCGGGCGCGATCGCGGCGGCTCTGGGTCCGCTGGGCCTGCCCGAGCGGCCCGGCTCCGTCGAGCTCCAGCAGGCCGCGGCGAGCGTGGGCCAGGCACTGCTGGCCACCTCGTGGTCGAGCGCCTTCGGCGGGCACGGACGGATCACCGGACAGGTGCTGCTGACCGAATCCGACGTGATCCGCCCGCAGACCTACCGCAACGTGCGCAGCGCGCTGGAGTCCCTGCTCGAGCTGAATGTGGTCCCGGTGGTCAACGAGAACGACACCACCGCCACCCACGAGATCCGCTTCGGTGACAACGACCGGCTCGCCGCCCTGGTGGCGCAGCTGCTCGGGGCCGACGCGCTGTTCCTGCTGACCGATGTCGACGCGCTGTACACCGCGCCGCCGCGCGAGCCCGGCGCCCAGCGCATCGCCGTGGTCGAGGACGCCGCCCGGCTGAGCGATGTGAGCATCGGCAGCGTCGGCTCGAAGATCGGCACCGGCGGCATGGTCACCAAGCTCTCCGCCGCTCAGCTCGCCTCCACGACCGGCACTGCTGCCGTGCTGACCTCGGCGCCGCGGTTCGCTGCGGCCGCTGCCGGGGAAGATGTCGGTACCTTCTTCCCCGGTCACCACGGCCGGCGCCGGTCGCGGCTGGTGTGGCTGCGCTTCGCGACCCGGGGCGCAGGCACCCTCACGCTCGACGAAGGAGCCGCGCAGGCCGTGCGGACCCGGCGGCGATCCTTGCTCGCCGTGGGCGTCACGGGCGTGGAGGGAACCTTCCCCTCGGGCGTACCGGTGGACATCGCCGGGCCCGACGGGGAGATCTTCGCCCGCGGGCTGACGTCCTTCAGCAGCGACGAGCTGCGCGCCATGAGCGGGCGTGGCTCCGGGGAGCTGCACGAAGAGCTGGGGGAGCGGTATCGCCGCCCCGCTGTCCACCGCGACCAGCTGGTGGTGCTCTGAGACCGCTCAGCCCGGGGCCCGTGCCGCCGGCCGGCGACATGGACGGTCTCAGTCGCCGGCGTAGATCCGCTCCTGCTCGGCGGTGTCATCGGGCTCGCGCGGCTCGGTGCCCTGCGCTCGACGCCCGGCGACCTCGTCGTGCTCGGACTGCGTGCGCGCAGCCGGCGTGGGTGCACCGTCCGCGGACGCAGCGGCCCCCGGCGCAGCCGCTGCGGCCGTGCCGGAGGCACGGCCCTGTCGTCGTTCCCGGGCGATCCGCACGCGCTCGATGATCAGACCCACCACGAGGGCCAGCCCCACGCCGATGGCGACACCCAGCAGCGGCTGCTCGCGGAAGGCGAAGCCTCCCAGCATGCCGATCGCGACGTTGTACGTGGCCCACGCTGTTCCGGCGAGGAGCGAGTAACCGATGAACCGCGGGCGCGGATAGCCGATCATGCCCGAGGCGATGGAGGTGGCGGTGCGTCCGCCGGGAATGAAGCGCGCGGCGATGATGATCATGCCGCCGCGAGTCATCAGTCCGTTCTCGGCCCAGCCGAACAGCTTCTCGCCCACCCGATTGCGCCGCAGACGGCGGGTGAGGGGACCGGCGCCGCGTCCGACATGGTGGGAGGTGATGTCCCCGGCGACCGCTCCGGCGATGGCCACCAGCAGCAGCCACTGGGCCTCGGGAGAGGACTGGACCACGGCGTAGGCACCGGCGGTGATGACGACGGTCTCCCCGGGAACCACCGGGAGCACCGAATCGATCGCGACGACGAGGAACACCACGAGGTAGAGCCAGGGTGAGGCCATGACCGTCTCGACCAACTGCATCACGGAATCCATCGGCGGTCGCGTCTCCTCGGGGGCCGGGTCGTTCGGGGGTGAAGAAGCACAGTCTTCCGGCACCGGTCTCGTGATGCTATGGGGATAACCGCAAGGTTCCCTGGGCGGAACCGCCGAAGCCCGGGACCGCGCCGGGGCGCACGGCCGCTGTCCCGACGCCTGGGCTCGAGCGGAATCGGGCGGCATCGGCGGCTAAGCTCGTTCCATGACTGCTGCACCCGAGGTCACCGACGTCGAGCAGGCGGTGCGCGAGGCCGCCCGAGCCGCCAAGGACGCCCAGCCCGCCCTGGCCCGCCTGCACCGCGAGACCAAGGACGCCGTGCTGTACGCAATGGCAGACGCCCTCGTCGCTCGCGCCGATGAGATCGTCTCGGCCAATGCCCGCGACCTCGAGGCGGCCGATGCCGCCGGCATGGCACCGGGGCTGCGCGACCGGCTGGCCCTGGACCCTCAGCGCGTCGAGAAGATCGCCCACCAGCTTCGCGACGCGGCGGCGCTGCCGGACCCCGTCGGCGAGGTCATCCGCGGTTCCGTGCTGCCCAACGGCCTCGAGCTGCGTGAGCTCCGCGTGCCACTCGGCGTGATCGGCATGGTCTACGAGGCCCGGCCCAACGTCACGGTCGATGCCGCCGGCCTCGCCCTGAAATCGGGCAACGCGGTGGTCCTGCGTGGAGGCTCCGCGGCCCTGCACTCCAACACCGCCCTCATCGCCGTGCTCCGCTCCGCACTGGCCGAGCACGATCTGCCCGAGGATCTCGTGGTGGGCATCGACGAGCACGGACGCGACGGTGCCGACGTCCTGATGCGCGCCCGCGGCCTGATCGACGTGCTGATCCCGCGCGGCGGCGCCGGCCTGATCCGGCGCGTCATCGAGAACTCGCTGGTCCCGGTCATCGAGACCGGCACCGGCAACACCCACATCCTCATCGACGCCAGCGCGGACCTCGATCAGGCCGCCTCGATCGTCACCAACGCCAAGACCCAGCGCATCGGGGTGTGCAATGCGCTGGAGACCCTGCTGGTCCACCGCGACATCGCCGGCGCCGCCCTTCCCCGCCTGGCCCGGCCGCTCGCCGAGGCAGGGGTGCGCCTGCACGCCGACGAGACGGCCGCCGGCATCCTCGCCGAAGCGGGCACGGACATCGAGGTCCTCCCGGCGACCGCGGAGGACTGGGACACCGAGTACCTCGCCCTGGACCTGGCGGTGAAGGTGGTCGAGGATCTCGACGAGGCGCTCACGCACATCCGTGAGCATTCCACCGGCCACACCGAATCGATCCTGACCCGGGACCTGCTCAGCCAGCAGCGGTTCCTGGCCGAGGTCGATTCCGCCGTGGTGATGGCCAACGCCTCCACCCGGTTCTCCGACGGCGGCGAATTCGGATTCGGTGCGGAGATCGGCATCTCCACCCAGAAGCTCCACGCGCGCGGCCCGATGGGCCTGAGGGAGATGACCACCGGCAAGTGGCTCGTGATCGGGCAGGGGCACGTGCGCCCGTGACGCCACTCCCATCACGCGCGTCGAGGCCTGAGCGTGCGCGCCCCTGTGGGATGATGGGCCGGTCACCCGTGGAAAGGCCCTGAAGAACATGATCGACCAGCTCATGATCCTCGCCGAGTCCGGCGAACACGCGACCGGCGGGGTGCCGGCTCCCATGGTGGGCATCGGCGTCTTCGTCATCATGATGATCCTGCTCGGAGTCACCTACCTCACCGGAGGGGCGAACCAGCGAAAGCGGCGCAAGTCCGACAAGCCCGGCGACCACTGATTGGGATGGAGCAGCAGCGACGACGGATCGGCGTGATGGGTGGGACGTTCGATCCCATCCACCACGGCCACCTCGTCGCCGCCAGCGAGGTCCAGAGCGTCTTCGGGCTGGACGAGGTCGTCTTCGTCCCGACCGGCCGGCCCTGGCAGAAGGGCGACCGCAGCATCTCGGACCCGGAGCACCGGTACCTGATGACCGTGGTCGCCACCGCCGCGAACCCGGTGTTCACCGTCTCCCGAGTCGACATCGACCGCCCGGGGGCCACATACACCATCGATACCCTGCGCGACCTGCGGACGATCCACCCCGACGCGGATCTGTTCTTCATCACCGGCGCCGACGCCCTGCAGTCCATCCTGACGTGGAAGGACTCGGAGGAGATCTTCTCCCTCGCCCACTTCGTCGGCGTCACCCGGCCGGGTCATGAGCTGGACACCTCCGGCCTGCCGGCCGATGGAGTCTCCCTGATCGAGGTGCCGGCGATGTCGATAAGCTCCACGGACTGTCGCACCCGAGTCGCCGCCGGCGGTCCTGTCTGGTACCTCGTGCCCGACGGGGTCGTCCAATACATCAACAAGTACGCCCTCTACACAGGAGGTGACGGCGATGACTGAGTCCGATACGAGCCCGCGTCGCGGGCGCCGCGCTCGCGCGCTGAGCCCCGAGGAGAGCGCCGCTCTGGAGACTCGCACCGCAGCTGCCATCACCGGCGAGCAGCCACCGGTCCCCAGCGTGCGCGGCCCCGTCGCGCCGCCCTCGGCCGACGCCCCCGTCCCGACGCTGCGCAAGTTCGGCCGACGGGCGCGGATCATCGAGCTCAGCGACGCCCCCGAGGCAGAGGTCGCGGGGACCGTCGAGTCCTCGGAGCCCACCGAGGCCCCCGATTCCTCTGCTGCCGACGTCACGGCCTCGTCGCCGGCGTCCGGTGCGGAGGGTGCGGAGGGTGCCACGGAGGGTCAGGACGTTTCTGCCTCCGACGACACCGCAGGCACGTCGGCGTCCGAGCAGGCGCCCGGGGCCGAGGCGACGTCCGGGGCCGCCCGCGGGGGTGAACCCGGGGACGAGCCGAGCACCGGGGGCGACCCGGACGCCGTGGACGCCGCGGGCGCGGCGACGTCCCGGCAGACCGGACAGTCCACGGACACTCCGGACGCGAGCCACCAGGCCGGCCAGGGCCGGCAGTCCGCCGCGTCCGCGCCACTGCCCGGCGCCGCAGCGCAGGTCGCCCGACGGTCCCAGCCGGCGCGCCGCACGGCCGTGACCGACCGCGACCGTGACGGTGTGGAGCTGGGGGAGCTGTCGATCACCGACGCCCCTGATCCCCGACCCGCCCCGCGCTTCGACGGCAAGGTGCTGCACCGCCCCGAGCGCTCCGGGGGCCGCCCGCTGCTGTGGCTGGTGTGGGCCCTGATCGCGCTCGCACTGATCGTGCTGGTCGCACTGCTGCTGAGCGGAGTGATCGGCCCCGGCGAGGCGTCCGCCCTGGACCTCACCGTGCACGACCTGTTCAACAACCATCCCCATGTGGAGGAATCGACCGCGTGAGCGCCCCCGAAGAATCCCTCGACCTTGCCCGGGTGGCCGGCCAGGCCGCCTCCGACAAGCTCGCCGAAGAGGTGATCGGCCTCGACGTCTCCGAGCAGGTCGTGATCACCGACCTGTTCCTCGTGTGCAGCGGCGACTCGGAGCGCCAGGTCTCCGCCATCGTCGACGGCGTGGAGGAGGCCCTGCTCAAGGAGCGGCGCCGCAAGCCCCTGCGCCGGGAGGGCCAGCGCGACGCCCGCTGGGTGCTCCTGGACTACGGGGACATCGTCGTGCATGTCCAGCACGCCGAGGACCGGGCGTTCTACGCGCTCGAGCGCCTGTGGCGCGACGCCCCGCTGGTGGACCTGCAGATCGACGAGGGCCGCCCGGCGTGAGCTCCTCGCTGTCCATGGGTGGTCTCGCGAGCACCCGCCTCGTCCTCGTGCGCCACGGCCAGACCGACTACAACCGCGATGGTCGCCTCCAGGGCCAGGTCGACATCCCGCTGAACGCCGCCGGAGCCAAGCAGGCCGCGCTGCTGGCGGCCGCGGTCGCGGAGAACCCGCCGGATCTCATTGTCTCCTCCCCGTTGCAGCGCGCGCACGAGACGGCGCGCGCGATCGGCCAGGCGTGCGGTCTCGAGGTCTCCACGGACGAGGCCTTCCTCGAGCGTGGCTTCGGGCAGTGGGAAGGCCTGACCGGTGACGAGATCCGTCGGCGCTGGCCCACGGAGCACGCCGCCTGGCGGGACCACCGTGAGGTGACGGGGCTGGACGTCGAGGACCGGCCCGCCGTCGGCTCCCGCGTGGCGGCGGCCTGCCGGCAGCTGGTCGCTCATAACCGCGGAGGCACCGTCATGGTCGTCACCCACGGCGCGGCGATCACGCTCGCGATCACCGCTCTGCTGGGACTGGACGCGAACGAATTCCGTGGTCTGGCGGGGCTGGAGAACTGCCATCGCTCGGTGCTGGAACCGCTGCGATCGGACCCGGAAGGGCGGCTCATGAGGTTGCTGTCACACAACGTCGGTCCCGATTTCATCTGAGGTCAGCAGCGATGTACCATCGATGAGTCGCCTTCCGGGGCGGCACCCGATACGGGGCTATGGCGCAGTTGGTAGCGCGCTTCCATGGCATGGAAGAGGTCAGGGGTTCGAATCCCCTTAGCTCCACTCGAGAAACCGTGAGACAGTGACTCGTCAGAAGGGCCCCACCTGATGGTGGGGCCCTTCTGCTGTGTGTCGCGCGTATCTCCCGAGCTGCAGCTCTAGCTCATCCCAGCGCCGGCATCGGCCATACGCTGCAGAGCACCGGCGACCTCACGATGTTCACCTCCGCCCTCCGAGTCCGACCGCCGCCTGACGAGCATCTCCCAGCATGATCGTGCCGAGCTCGAACGCCTCCTGTTCGCGCTGCTGGGCCCTGCGGACAGCTGATCCTGCTCACCGATCCAGCTGCAGTCGGCTCCATGCACGGCAGGTCAGCGCGGCGAACACGAGCGGAACGCCGGCGGCGGCGAGCGGGGCTGCGGCAGCGGCGGCGCCCGGTGCGGCGATCGCCGTGATCTGGACCGCGATGAGCACGCCGAGGACCACGGCGATGCCCGCCAGCTGACCCCGCCACACCGTCGCGGTCCAGGCCGCCGGGAGCCCGAGCAGTCCGACGCCGAACGTGAGAGCGGCCTGCAGCGTCAGCTGGCGCAGCACCTCGCCGTCGATGGGCCCGAGGCGGAGCAGCAGACCGGTCGCCAGGAGCAGCAGCGGCAGGACCAGGGCGATGCCGCTGACCCACGCCAGATGCACGATGAGTTTCGCCAGGGCGATCATGGCGCGGGGGACCGGGAGGGCGAACAAGCCCGTGATCGTGCCGTCGGCGAACTCCCGACCGAAGCTCCAGCTCAGCACGACGCCGAAGGCGAGAAGGCCGCCCGCTGCGGTGATCTGGGCGGTCACGCCGGTCAGGAGCTCCCAGCCCTCGGCGTCGGCCAGCGGGCCGAGCTGCGTGAGGATCTGCTGGTTGCCGGCACGGGCCGCGGCGACCAGGGCGCCCACCAGCACCGCGATGCCGCCCACGACCAGCAGCGTCGCGGTGCGCACGACCTGGGATGACCAGACCTTGTATCCCTCGACCCGGATCGCCGTGGCGAGTGCGCTCATGATCTCCGGCTTTCATCATCGGCACGGACCAGCTCGAAGAAGGCCCTTTCGAGCTCTTGCCCTGCGGGGTCCAGGCTCCCCACGATCCGCCCCCGGTTGAGCACGGAGATCCGGTCGGCGATCCGCGCGACCTCGTCGAGGTGGTGGCTGGAGACAAGGATGCCGGCACCACCGTCGGCCCGGCGCTGCAGCACGCGGCGCAGCAGGAGTACGCCGGCGGGGTCGAGGGCGTTGGTCGGCTCGTCGAGGATGACCAGCTCGGGCTCGTGCTGCAGCGCGACGGCCAGGCCGAGGCGCTGCCGGTTGCCCTGCGAGAGCTTGCGTGCCGGCACGGCGGCGTAGCGCTCGAGGTCGAGTTCCGCCAGCACTGCCTCAGCGCAGTCGAGGTCGATGCCGCGCAGCCGGGCGGCGAGCTGGAGGTTTGTGCGGGTGCCGAGCTCCGGGTACGCGAAAGGTTGTTCCACGAGATGGCCCACCCGTCGCCAGGCGATCGCCGGAAGCTCATCGAGGAGCCGGTTGTCGATCCGGACCTCACCGCTGTCGAGTCGGAGCATGCCCAGGGCCGCCCGCATCAGGGTCGTCTTGCCGGCGCCGTTCAGGCCGGCCAGAGCGTGGATCTCCCCGGCGGCGACGTGCAGGTCGAGGCCGAGCAGACCGGCCTGGGGCCCGAACGTTCGCCTCGCACCCCGCAGGCTCAGCCGCTCAGACATGGCTGCCTTCGAGGGTCCACAGGGAGGCCTCGACGGCGTCGGCCATGGGGAGGGAGTCGTCCTGCGCCCACTCGAACAGCGCAGCCGTCAGGGCCGCCATCACGGCGGCCGCGGCCGCCCGAGCGGCCAGGCGTGAGCAGGCGGCGGCGAGCTGCTCGGCGATGGCCTTCTCGGTGGCAGAGGTGGCGGCCGCCATGTCGGCGCGCAGGGCACCGGAACCGGCGATGATCCGGACCCGTCGGCGGACCGTGTCCAGCTCGCGCTCGTCCAGTGCGCTCAGGGCATTCCGAAGACCGCGCGTCGCGCGCAGCAGGGGAGGCAGTTCCGGTGCCTGTGCGCCGACCGCGGTGGCGATCTTCGGGTCGTAGGGGTCGACGGTGACCACGGCGGCCTTGCTCGGGAAGTGGCGGAAGAACGTCATCTGGGTGACTCCGGCCGCGTCGGCGATCTGGGCCACCGTCGTCCGCTCGAAGCCCTGGGTCTCGAAGAGCTTCAGCGCGGTCTCGATGAGCCGGGTATGGGTGTGCTCGTGACGGGCCATACCAAGATGTTAGTGACTAACATTCCGCGGTGTCCACAGTCAGTGCGGGATCGACATGACACCTGGGTTGTCGCCGTGTGGGAACTGTGACAGGTTTGATGTCATGGATCGACGCACTGCGGGGCCGGATGAACCAGAGGCGCAGGGTCCCGACCCGGGCCGCGCACCCGCGCCCGCGGTCCGGTTGTCCGGGTTGTCCAAACGCTTCGGTGACCATGTCGCGGTCGACGCGATCGATCTGACCGTGCCGCGCGGCATGTTCTATGGGATCGTCGGACCCAATGGCGCCGGCAAGTCCACCACTCTGTCGATGATCGCCGGACTGCTCGCCCCGGATTCCGGAACCGTCGAGGTGGCCGGATTCGATGCGGCGCGGCAGCGGGAGCAGGTCCTCGACGCGCTGGGCATCATGATGGAAGGGCTCTCCCTGCCGGAGCGGCTCACCGGTGCGGAGCTCCTCGAATACACGGCCCGGCTGCGGGGAGTGGGACCGCAGTGGCGCGAGCGCGCCCACGACCTGCTCGAGGTCCTCGAGCTCGACCGTGCGCCGACGACCCTGATCGTCGACTACTCCACCGGCATGCGCAAGAAGATCGGCCTGGCCGTGGCCCTGATGCACCGTCCCCGGGTGCTCGTTCTCGATGAGCCCTTCGAAGCCATCGACCCGGTCTCGGCCCGCGCCATCGAGGGTCTGCTCGGCCAGTACGTCGCCGGGGGCGGGACGGTGCTGCTGTCCAGCCACATGATGGAGGTCGTCGAGCGCACCTGCGAGCGTGTCGCCCTGATCCAGGGCGGGCGGATCCTCACCGAGGGCACGCTCGCCGAGGTCAGGGGCGAGGGAACGCTCAACCAGAGATTCCTGGACCTCGTCGGCACCGCCCCGCAGCGAGACATCGCATGGCTGGGATGAGCACGACCGTCACCTTCGCTGCCATGCGATGGCGGATTATCCGCACGGGCCCGAACGACGAACGTGCCTTCGGGCTGGTCGCCGGGCTCCTCGCCGCGGTCGCCGTGATCGTCCTGGCCGTCCTGGCCCAGGGCGGGGACGTGCATCCCAGTTGGGTGACCGCCGCGATCTCGCTGGTCGGGCTGACCTGGCTGATCGGTCCGGTCCTGCTGCCGGGGTCCGCCCCGGTGCTCGATCCGCAGTGGTTCCGCACTCTGCCTCGGCGGCCCGTGCAGATCGCCCGCGAGATGGCGCCGAGCGAAGCGATCAGCGTCGGCACCGTGATCACTGCCGTGGCTCTGGTCAGCATGGTGATCCTCGTGGCGCCGCTCGGCCCTCTCGCCATGCTCCACGCAGCCGTGGCCGCGATGGCACAGCTGTTCTTCCTGCTCTGGCTGGGTCGATGCGCCGCGGCGCTGGTCTCACGCCTGCTGCGCTCGAGGGTCGGCATGTGGGTGGCGGCGGTCCAGATGTCGGTGCTGCTGGCGATCTCCTTCGCCGGGTGGGTTCCGGTGGTCGCCCTCTTCCTTCCCCGGCTGGGGGAGGGAGACTCGGAGATCGTGACTCCGGCGGCGCCCGGGGCGATGCCCGCACCGCTCGAGAATACGTTGCTGGCCCTGCCGACCGGGTGGGGGCTGGCTGCGGTCCGGGCCGTGACGTCGGGCGACGGGACGGTCCCGGTCCTCGGTGCCGTACTCCCGCTGATCGGCCTCGTCATCGTCGGCCTGGTCCTGTGTCGCACATGGATCGCCCTGACGGCGTACACCATCTCCCGTCCTCCGGCGCGGATCCAGAATGCGGTGCGAGCACCGGATTCGGCAGCGCGGACCGGCCTTCGTGCCGGTGGACCCGTCCGGGGCGTGGCCGATCGGGAACTGGCGACCTGGTTCCGCGATCCCCACCGCAAGCTCGGGCTCGGGCACGCCTGGATCACTCCCGTGCTGATGATTGCGCTGGTGGCACCCACCAGCTGGTCCTGGGCGCTGCCGTTCATCGGGGTGATGGCGGCGGTCTTCGGCGCGATGGTCGCGGTGAACACCTACGCTCTGGACGGCACCGCGCTGTGGCAGCTGCTGACCACGCCCGGGGCCGTGCGGGCCGACGTGCTCGGCCGCCAGGCGGCCTGGATGATCCTGTTCGGGCTGCCGATCGTGGCCCTGACGATCGTGCTCTGCGTGATCAGCCAGTCGCCGCTGTGGGCGCCCGCGCTGGGGATGACGCTCGCGGCCACCGGAGCTGCCTGCGCGGGCGCGCCCCTGTTCGCTGCCCTGATGCCGGCAATCGGCGCCGACGCACGGGACCGGGTCTCGACCTCCGACGACTCCGGCAATGCCGCCGGGGGTGAGTGGACCGTCTTCGTCGCCGTGGTCGCAGCGGCGATCATCCCAGTGGTCATCGGGGGCCTCGCCGGCGCGGGATGGCTGGTCCATCTGCTGCTCGGCGCGGGGGTGGGAGCGGCTGCGGTCGCGGGGCTGACGCGCATCACCCGGGCCTTGCTGGACCGTTCCGGCCCGGCCATGCTGTCGGCCTTCTCCTCGGGCGACGCGACGCGGTTGAGGAAGTCGTGACGAGGATCAAGGTGCCGTGAGGCAGCCACCGAACTCGTCGGACCCGTCGGACCCGTCGGACCCGTCGGACCCGTCGGAACCGTCGGACCCGTCGGACCCGTCGGAACCGTCGGGCTCGCGCAGGATAGTGCGCAGCCGCTCGGGGGCGGTGCGGCGCGGATCGCCCAGGTAGATCTCGTGATGCCGGCCCCGCATGCTCAGGCCTGCGCGGGGATCACCTCGCGGTGCCTCTGCTGGAGCACGGGCCCTTCCGTGTCGCATGCCGCGCCGGCGTGCTCGGTGGCATGGTCATCCCTCGTTCTCGATCTCGGCAAGCGCGGCGTCCATGTGGTGCAACACGCGCAGCGTCGCATCGAGCTCGGCCGCCGTCAGCTCGCCGCCGACCCGGCCCATCAGCTCGTGCTCGCGCCGGCCGACGGAGTCGATGGCTGCTCGGCCCGCGGCGGTGAGCCGCACCAGGGCCGAGCGGCGGTGGGCCGGATTCTCGGCCAGCTCCACGTATCCGGCCGCGCGGGCATCGTGGACCATGCGCTGGACGAACTGGCGACTGAGATCCTGCGCGCGCGCCATCTGGGGAACCGTGAGTTCACCCTCGCGGTGCAGCTGGTCCAGCACGTTCCGGACTCCGACGGACATGCCGTTGATCGGCTCGTCACGCTCGACGATCCGTGATGCCCGGCGGTACACGGGCCCGAGCGCGACGTACACCTCGGCCAGGCGGGTCGCGAGCGTGTCGCGGTCGAGGGGCTCGTGCGGTGCTGGGTGACGGGGTGCGGACATGCCCCGAGTATGGCACCCGGGTTGTCAACACGGCGGGCGTATGACACCTTGGTTGTCATGACGCACGAGACGCAGTTCCTCGATCTTCCGGACCAGCGCATCGCCTACTACGACCTCATCTCTCGGCCTGTCGAGACGGCCCCGCCATCCGGTGGTTCCGCGGGACATGCGTCCGAGGCCGTCCCACTCGTCCTGCTCCACGGCGGGGTCGTCGACAAGCGCATGTGGCACCCGCAGCTGAAGGCCTTCCCGGATCGCCGCGTCATCGTTCCCGACGCGCGGGGGCACGGGGAGTCCTCGGATGCCGAGGCCCCGTACCGTCTGGCCGACGACGTCGTGGCTCTGCTCGACGCGCTCGAGATCGACCGCGCGGTGCTGATCGGGCTGTCCATGGGCGGCAGCACCGCCGTCGACGTCGCTCTCGAGCACCCGGGTCGCGCGGCTGCGCTCGTCGCCAGCGGCACCGGCACCAGCGAGCCCGAGTTCACCGACCCCTGGACCCTTCAGGTTCTCGCCGACTGGCAGCGGGCGCAGGAGGCGGGAGATCTCGAGGAGTGGCTCGGGGTCACGGAGCGCTTCGTCGCCGGGCCGGCGCGGTCGATCGACGAGGTCGACCCGGCGGTTCGTGAGCTCTGCGCGAGGATGGCCCGCGAGACGGTCACCGATCACCTGCGCGTGGGGGAGGACGGCGTTCCGATCCCTCCGCAGCCGCCGACGCCCGTGACCAGGACCTGGGAGCGACTCGAGCAGGTCACGGTCCCGGTCCTCGCGCTGTGCGGAGCGCTGGACAGTGAGGACCATCGGGCGCTCGGGCGGAGGCTGGCCGAGACGGTCGCGGACGGGAGCTACCGCGAGGTGGCCGGGGCCGCCCACTACCCGAATCTCGAGAACCCCGAGGACTTCAACGACGCGCTGCAGCGGTTCCTTCGCGGGGAGGATCGCTCGGCAGGGTGAGGATCTCTGCGCCCTGCCCGGTGATCGCGATCGTGTGCTCGCTATGCGCCGCACGGGCGCCCGTGGCACTGCGCAGTGTCCATCCGTCCGCGTCGGTGATCAGCTCCGCCGTATCAGCCATGACCCAGGGCTCCAGGGCGAGCAGCAGGCCCGGGCGCAGCCGGAACCCGCGACCGGGCCGGCCCGTATTGGGCACGTGCGGATCCTGGTGCATCGTCGAACCGATGCCGTGCCCGCCGAACTCGGTATTGATGGCGTAGCCCGCCTCGTGCAGCACCGTGCCGATGGCATGGGAGACATCGCCGAGCCGGGCCCCGGGGGCGGCAGCGGCGATCCCGGCATCCAGTGCGCGCCGGGTCGCCTCGATCATCGCCATACTCTCCGGGGGAGCGGAGGTGCCTACGACAACACTGAGGGCGGCATCCGCGGCGATCCCGTCCCGGACGACCGCGAGATCGAGCGTGAGCAGGTCCCCATCGGCGAGCGCCTGGTCCCGGGGCATGCCGTGGAGCACCGCATCGTTGACGGCCGTGCACACGTAGTGCCCGAACGGTCCGCGCCCGAATGACGGCTCGTAGTCGACGTAGCAGGAGGTGGCTCCGGCCTCCTCGATCAGCTCCTGCGCCCACTGATCGATCTCGAGCAGATTGGTGCCGACGGTGGTTCTCTCCCGGAGCGTGTCCAGGATGTCGCCGACGAGGGCGCCCGTCGCGCGAGCGCGGACCAGTTCGTCGGGAGTGAGGATCTCGATCATGGGGCCTCCCAGGGAGCCGATAAGTATCCCGGTAAGACTATCCCGGTATTAGTATCGGGTCATGGTCAGACTTCCCCTCACCCCCGCAGAGGTCGCCCGTGGAGAGCGCCTGGGGTCGCTCCTGCGCCGTGCGCGCGGCAATCGGCCGCTCCTCGAGACGGCACTGGAAGCCGGTCTCTCCCCGGAGACCCTGCGGAAGATCGAGTCGGGACGTGTCGCCACGCCGGCCTTCTCGACGATCGCCTCCATCGCGCATGTCCTGAGTCTGTCTCTCGATGAGATCTGGGCAGAGATCAGCGCATCCGATCAGGAGACGACGGACGATGGGAGCGCGCGGGTCGACGCTGATCACCGGATGGCCTCCTAGGCGGACGCGCCTGCCTGCACTCCGCGCCGGGCGGGAGAGGCCTTGCCCTCCTCGACGATGAGCCCGTGCAGCTCGGCGAGCTCGGGAACGCTGAATCGCGCGCGGTCGAGAGCCGGGGCGAGCCGGCGGCGGAAGGCCCGGTACGAGCCGGGCACCGCATGGCCGCGCAGAGTGAGGAGCCGTCTGGCGTACTCATCGCAGATGAACGCCGGCCGGCTGAAGCAGTACAGGGCGATCGCGTCGGCCGTCTCCTCGCCGATGCCCTCGACCGCGAGCAGTTCGGTGCGCAGGTCGCCATCGCTGAGCTCGGACGCCGTGGGGCCTCGCTCGAGCGTCCACCGCGCGAGCGCCAGCAGCCGCCCCGGTTTGGTGCTGGCGAACCCCGAGCCGCGCACGAGGTCCCGGATACGATCCTCGTCGGCAGCGGCGAGCTGGCCGGGCTCCAGCAGGCCGGCACCGCGCAGGTTCGCGATCGACGCGGCCGCCTGCTCCCATCGGCTGCGTTGGACCAGGACCGCGCCGACGGCGATCTCGAAGGGCTCCTCTCCCGGCCACCATGCTCCGAGCGGCCCGTGCGCCTCCAGCAGGTCGCGCTGGAGCGCCCGCAGATCCGCCTCGGCCAGCGGGAGGAGCGCTCCGGGCGAGGCGGCGGCCGGCGCGCGGCTCACCGCGCCGTGTACCAGTCCGGCAGAGGTTCGGGGGCCAGCCGCTGCGTGTCACCGGGCCGGGTGAGGGTGAGCACGGCCCGCATCACCACCGGATGACTCTCCAGCTCTTCCTCGATCGCCTGGATCCGTCGCTGCAGCTCCGATTCGCGCACGTCGCCGACGACGTCGACCGAGGCGACGACGAAGAGCTTGTTCGCCCCCACCCACTCGGTGTGCAGGAAGCTGACGGACTGGATGTCGCGGTGGTGGACGAGATGGTCGAGCACCTCGTGGCGGGCCAGCGGTGAGCCGCCCTCGCCGGAGAGGAAGTCGCTGTTGCGCATGATCAGCAGGACCGCCACGACGCCCAGCAGCAGGCCCACCAGGATCGACCCGATCGCATCCCACACCGCCTGCCCGGTGATCTGGTGCAGGGCGATGCCCGCAGCGGCGATCACCAGCCCCAGCAGCGCGCACGAGTCCTCCGAGAACACGGCTCGCAGCATCGGGTCCGAGGTGGTGCGGATGTAGCGCAGCGGCTTGATGCCGCGCTCCCTGGCCCCGCGGACGGCCTGGCGCGTCGCCTGGAGGAACGAGACCCCCTCGAAGACGAACGAGACCGCGAGCACGACGTAGGCCCACGTGTACGTGGCCTCCTCGCTCGGGGCGCCGAGCTCCTGGATGCCGTGCCATACGGACACGCCGGCACCGACCGCGAACAGCCCGATCGCCGCGAACATCGACCACACGTATCCGGCGCGGCCGTAGCCCAGCGGATGCGAGCGGTCGGGGGCGCGGCGGGAGCGGCGCTCGCCGATCATGAGGAACACCTGGTTGCCGGTGTCCGCCCACGAGTGCGCCGCCTCGGCGAGCATCGAGGCGGAGCCGGTGAGGATCGAGACCACCGTCTTGGCGATCGCGATGAGGAAGTTCGCGCAGAACGCGATCAGAACAGTCAGGCCGCTCTCGCCGCCACCACCGGACGGCTCGGCCGGGCTGCCGTCGCCGGCGGCTTCGATCCCGCCACCGTTGCCGGTGCTCCGGTCAGTCCGACCCTGTGCGTCGTCCCGCTCCTGTGCGTCGTCCCGACCCGGCGAGCTGCCGGGGCGCTGTCCGGAACCGGATCCCGTGGTGCCCGTCGCCGTCATGTTCTCGTCGCTCACGGCCCCATTGTGCGCCGCGCGGGGTAGATGGTCACATCCTCGGGCGCGACCCGCGGGTGGACCCGACTGCCCGGGCGGATGGCCGATTCGGCCACGACCTGCGGTGACAGGTCCGCGGCGAGGTCCTCGGTGCGCACTCGCACGAGATCGCCGTGCGGTTCGAGGGTGACGACCGAGCGTTCGGCCATGGCCGCCGCGCCCGCGCTCGCGGGGGCTGAGCCGAGCTCGACCGCACTGGGGCGGAAGACGGCGTGGACCTCGTCGCCCGGCCTCGCCCCACCGCGCAGACCGCCGGCGAGCCTGTCGTGCCCCGGCAGTACCACGGCCGTCCCGTCCCAGGTGCCGTGCAGCAGATTGAGCCCGGCGAAGCGGGCCGCGAAGGCGCTGCGCGGCAGTGTGAGGACCTCCATCGTCGGCCCCTGCTCGCGGACATGGCCGTCCACGATGACGGCGGTGGTATCGGCCAGAGTCATCGCGTCGAGCGCGTCATGGCTGACCACGAGCGCGCTGCGATCGGCGAGAAATCTGCGCAGTAGTTCGCGCAGGCCGGGGGAGACATCCACGTCGAGGGCGGAGAGCGGCTCGTCCAGCAGCAGCAGACGCGGCCGCGCGGCCAGCGCCCGGGCGATCGCCGCGCGCTGCGCCTGCCCGCCGGAGAGCTGGTGGGGCCGCCGCTGCGCGAGCTCCTGAAGACCCACGTCCTCCAGCCGACGCCGAGTCTCGGCCCGCGCTGCCGCGCGGGGCACACCGAGGCTGCGGAGGGCGAACAGGATGTTCCCGCCCACGGTGAGATGCGGGAACAGGACCGGATCCTGCGTGAGGGTCGTGACGTGGCGGGAGTGCGGAGGCACCCAGGCGCGTGCGCGCCCGTCGGTCACGTCGGCGAGCACGCGGCCGTCGAGCTCGACCCGTCCGGTGCGGGGTCGCAGCGTCCCGGCGATCACGCCCAGCACACTGGACTTGCCGGCACCGTTGGGACCGACCAGCGCGGAGGTCTCCCCGTCCGGCAGCTCCAGGGCGAGATCGAGCCCGCGCTCGGGCATGGTCACCCGTACCGACAGACTCATGCGGCGGCCCGCCGCCGGGCGATGGCGATGACCACCACGGCGACGATCATCAGCACGAAGGACAGCGCCACAGCGGCATCCGGATCGCTCTCGCGCTGGAGGTAGATCTCCAGCGGCAGCGTGCGCGTGGTGCCCTGCAGGCTGCCGGCGACGGTGATCGTGGCGCCGAACTCGCCGAGCGCCCGCGCGAAGGAGAGCACCGTGCCCGAGGCCAGGCTCGGCAGCATCAGCGGCAGCGTCACCCGCAGCAGCACTCTGCTGGGCCGGGCGCCGAGCGAGGCGGCGGCCGCCTCGTACCGCGTGCCTGCGGTGCGCAGCGCCCCCTCGAGGCTGATGACGAGGAAGGGCAGGGCCACGAAGGTCTGCGCGAGCACCACGGCGGCGGTGGAGAAGGCGACCTGGACGCCCAGGACCTCGAGGTGCCGCCCGATCAGGCCCTGGCGACCGACGGTGTACAGCAGGGCGATGCCGCTGACCACCGGCGGCAGGACCAGGGGGATCAGCACGAGGGAGCGGAGCAGCGAGATGCCGGGAGCATGGGCACGGGCGAGAAGCAGAGCCATCGGCACCCCGAGCACCACGCACGCGGCGGCGCTGGTGGCCGCGGTCTGCAGGCTGAGGCGCAGCGCAGCCAGGGAGGACTCGCTGGTGATCAGCGCCCAGAAGCTGGACCACTCGACCCGGGTCGACATGGCGACCAGGGGCAGCAGCACGAACAGGGCGCCGATCAGAGCAGGGACCAGCACCCAACGGGGCAGTGCGGAGCCGGGAGCGGGCGTGGCCGAGACCGTGCCGGTCATAGGGCGTGAGGGCGTGGGGCGTGAGGACATCGCAGCTCACGCACCGGCGAAGCCGTAGCTGCTCAGGACCGTCCGGCCGTCCTCGCCGAGCACCAGGTCGATGAAGTCCTCGCCGAGATCGGGATGGGCCGTATCGGGCACGGCCGTGATCGGATATGTGTTCACCGCGCTCGCCGCCTCGGGGAAGGTGATCCCCTCCACGGCGTCTCCTGCCTTCTGCACGTCGGTGACGTAGACCAGGCCGGCGCCGGCCTCGCCGCTGGTGACCTTGCCCAGCACGTCGGTGACGCTCTGCTCCTCACTGACCGGGGAGAAGTCCAGGCCTGCCGCGTCCTGGACCTTCTCGGCCGCGGCGCCGCAGGGTACTTCCGGCGCGCACACGACCAGGCGCACCTCGTCGCCGGTCAGTGAGGAGAGGTCCGTGATCCCTGCGGGATTGCCGGGCGGGACGGCGATCATCAGCGTGTTCGTCGCGAAATCGGTGGGTTCGGCGTCCTCGAGCTTGTCCATGTTCGCGGTGTCGGCCGAGGCGAACACGTCGGCAGGGGCGCCTTCGCGGATCTGGGCGGCCAGCGTGGAGGATCCGGCGACGCTGAGCGCGACGTCGACGTCCTCATGGGCGGCTTCGAACTGTGCTGCGAGCTCCTCGAACGGCTCCTGGAGCGAGGCGGCCGCATACACGGTGAGGGTGGTGGGGTCCTCGGAGCTCGCGCAGCCCGTCGCACCGAGGCCCATTGCCAGGCCGGCGATAGCGGCGAGCAGACCTCGCCGCGCCGGAGCACTGATCGCGGGCGAGATCATGCCGACGTGCCCGCGTCGGTCGTCTCGATGATCACCTGCGTGGCCTTCACCGACGCGGTGGCGACCTTTCCCGGTTCCAGCCCGAGATCACGGGCGGCCTCGCTGCTCATCAGCGAGACCACGCGGAAGGGGCCGCACTGCAGTTCGACCTGTGCCATGACGGTGTCCATGACGACGTCGGTCACGAGGCCGACGAATCGGTTGCGCGCCGAGGAGCGCACGCCGTCGTCCATCTCGGGACCGACCGCGAGCTCGCGCGCCAGGCGAGCGACGTCCACGCCCTCGAGGACCTTGCGCCCGGCAGCGTCCGTGGTCGCGGTGAGGGTGCCCCGCTCGATCCGGCGCCGGACGGTGTCCTCGCTGACTCCCAGGAACATGGCGGCGTCTCGAACCCGCATCTGCGTCATGAACGCAAGTATAGGGGCGCAGATGCGGCCCCGTGCTGGCAGTCCGGTTCCGGAGGTCAGGCCACGAGCAGAACTCCGGCCAGCGCGATCGACGCGACGACCAGGGTGGACAGTGCCGCCAGTGCGAACGGGCGCAGGCCGACCCGGACTAGCCGACGCACCGACACCCCGCATCCGAGGGCGAACATCGCTGCGGCCAGCAGGATCGTCTGCAGCATGGAGCCGGCCTCGAGAACGACCACCGGAAGGGGCACGAACGAGCCCAGCAGCACCATCGCCAGGAATCCGAGCACGAACACCGGCACCAGCGGCGGGCGCTTCGCAGTGGGCGGGACATCTCCGGGGCCGCCTGCGGGACTGCCGCCGGGGGCGTCTGCGGGATCCGCGGCGTCGCGTGCGTCGAGCCCGGCGGTCGCTCGGGCGGTCGCGCCGACGCGGCGCCGCTGCCGCATACCGAGCACCGCCATCACCGGTGCGAGCATCAGGACGCGGGCCAGCTTGACCACGACGGCGACCGCGAGCGCGCCTCCGCCGAGCACTCCGCCGGCCGCCACCACCTGAGCGATCTCATGGATCGAGCCGCCGGCCCACAGGCCGGAGGTCATGGATCCGAGCCCCAGCACCGCCGAGGCCGCAGGGACCAGGCCGATCATCAGCGTGCCGAACAGCACCACCAGGGCGATCGCGGTGACCGTGCGTTCCTCGTGCTCGTCCTCCGGATCGGTGACACCGGCCGCGGCGGCGACCGCAGCGGCCCCGCAGATCGAGAAACCGCAGGCGATCAGGAGGGTCAGACCCGGCTCGACCTTCAGCAGCCGTCCCAGTGCCAGCGTCCCGAGCATGCCGCCGCCCACGACGGACATCACCACGAGCAGCATCGGGGCGCCCAGGGCGAGGATGTCCCCGAGCACGAGCTGCAGGCCGAGCAGCACGATCCCCGCCCGGAGCAGCACCTTCGCGGAGAAGTCCAGACCCGGCTTGACGCTGGCGGGCAGGTTCGTCGTATTGGCGACGACGATCCCGGCGAGGATCGCCAGGATCAGGGCGCTCACGCCGGGCAGAGAAGCGGCCGCCACCGCGGCGGCGACCGCGACGAGCAGGCACAGCGCCACCCCCGGCATCAGCCCGCGAGGCACCGCGGCAACGGTGAGGGCAGGCGCGGACATGCCAGGACTCTTCCACGGTGCCGGCACGCTCGGTAGAGGGCGCATGCCCAGCAGGGCATATCATGGAGATATGTCCGAGCCTCTGCCCAACCTGCAGGCCCTGGCTCTGTTCGTCGCCGTCGTCGACGAGGGCGGGCTCGGCGCGGGCGCCCGGAAGCTGGGCATGTACCAGCCCAATGCGAGCCGGACCATCGTGACCTTGGAGAGACAGGCCGGCACAGCGCTGCTGGACCGGAATCCCCGCGGCTCCCGCCCGACCTCCGCCGGGCTGCTCTATGCCGCTCACGCTCGCGACCTCCTGGAGGCGGCCGAGGCGTTCAGCGCCTGGCTGCGCCACAGCCGGGACGAGAACACGCTCGACCTCCACGTCGGGGCGAGCATGACGATCGCGGAGAACCTGATGCCGGCCTGGCTGACCGACCTGCGCCGCTCCAGCCCTCGCGTCCGCGCGGAGCTGGAGGTCCTCAATTCCGCCCAGGTGCTCGAGGAGATCCGCGACGGCCGGCTGCAGCTGGGCTTCATCGAGACCCCGCACGTTCCCCGCTCGGTCCACGCCCTCGCCCTGCGGGAGGACGAGCTCGTCGTCGTGGTCGCTCCCGACCACCCATGGGCCCGCAGGGATGAGCCACTGGGGCTCGATGAGCTCGCCGCGACCCCGCTCGTCGTGCGCGAAGGCGGCTCCGGCACCCGGGACGCCTTCGAGGAGCTGGTCCCGTCGGCCGCCGGCACACCGCCCGTTCAGGAGCTCAGCAGCAATGCCGCCGTGCGGATCGCGGTGGCCTCGGGCGCTGGGCCGGCGGTGATCAGCATGCTGGCCGTCCGCTCGCAGCTCGAGGCGGGGCAGCTGGCGCGGGTTCCGGTGCGGGGACAGAGCCTGCGGCGGCCGTTGACGGCGGTGTGGACGGGTCCGCGCCTGCTCAGCGGCCCGGCGGCGGAACTCGTCGCCGTGGCATCCCGCGAGGAGCGCGCGGGGGCAGGTCGCGCTGAGTCGGGGAGCGCGGACTCGTGACGCCGACGATCGTGGACGCGGACCTCTCCGATCCGCGTCTGGTCCGCTTCCTCCAGCAGCACCTCGAGGACATGGCCGACACCGCCCCGGACGAGAGCCGGCACGCACTGGATCTCGCTGCCCTGACTGCGCCGACGGTGCGGCTGTGGGTCGCCGAGGCCGGGTCGGCGCCGGCCGGGACGGTCGCGCTGTCCCGACTCGAGCCCGGCCATGTGGAGCTCAAGAGCATGCGTACCGACCCGGCCCTGCGCGGACGAGGCATCGCGACGGCACTGCTGGAGCACGTGATGGTCGAGGCCCGGCGATGGGGCGCGGCCCGTATCTCGCTGGAGACCGGTTCGGCGGAGTTCTTCGCCCCGGCCCGGGCGCTGTATGCCCGTCACGGGTTCCGCGAATGCCCGCCGTTCGGTGCCTATGTCTCAGATCCCCACAGCGTGTTCATGACCCGCGATCTTCCCGGACCGCGGAACTAGGCGGCGCGCGCCTCGATCCGCCACCGCTGCTCGAGGGCCTTCATCGCACTGAGCTGCGTGGAGTAGTGGATGGGGCCGTCCTCGCGCAGGGTCCAGTCGTTGCCGGCTCGCAGCAGCTCGTCCTCGCGCCGAGCCGAGGCGACCAGCGCATCGGTGCCGCGGCGCACGAAGTCCTCGAAGGCGCGCCGATCGTCGTCCGCCTCGGGCAGCGCCTCGATGAGCAGCCCCAGGTACCGGTAGAAGATTCCCTTGAACAGGCCCTCGTCGCCGCCATTGCCCTCGGCGCGGAACACGGAGCCGTCGCTGAGCTCAGCGATGGCCGTACGGGCCGTGCGCCGGGCCCGCACCAGGTAGTCGCCCTCGCCGGTGCGGCGAAACCACTCCACGCAGGCGCCGAGGTAGAGGCCCTGGTTGTAGGTGAAGCGCCACTGCACGTCGATCCGTCCGTCGCCCTCACGGTTGATGCCGTCCTCGACGAAGCCGTCCTCCGCCACCAGGGTGCGCTCCCACCAGTCCATGGCAGTCCCGGCGTAGGCGGCCAGCTGGGCATCCCGGGCGGGGATCCGTTCGGCGAGCCGGAGCGCCAGGATGATCAGCGGGCCGTTGGCGGGGGAGTTCTTGTAGTCCAGCTGCTGCTTGCGCCAGGCCAGGCTCTCCCCGAGGGTGTCGTTCCAGCCGTGCTCGATCACGTGGTCGACGAGGAACTCGGCGTCGGTCAGATCCTGCTGGTTCCCGGTGGCGTCGAACAACCGCACCAGTGCGAGCGCGAACCACAGCATGTCGTCGAAGTAGTCGTTGACCAGCGATCCCCCGTTGCGGGCGACGATCTCGTTGCGCACCTCTCGGGCCGCCTCGGTCCAGCGGTGGTCCCCGGTGCGCTCGTACGCGTCCAGACGGCAGTCCATGACGTGGGCCAGCCACCAGTAGTTGAAGGTGTCCCCGCCGATGCTGCCGGCGGGATGAGCATTCTCGAGGTGGCCGGGACGATCAGTGCCGAAGAGCCGGTCGAGGCTGCTCTGCGCGAGCTGGGCGTGGTCGTTCCAGACTGCAGTGTCCGTGATCATGGGGCACGATCGTAGAGACATTCCGGCCCCCGCGCGCTGACGTTCCGCGAACGCGTCCCCGCGGGAACGCCCGATGGGGTCAGGGCCGTGGTGCTCGCCGGCAGGAGCCGCGTGCCGGCCGACCTCTTGAGCGTCCCGTGGCCGCTTCCTACGCTGTGGCGATGAGCAGCTTCGTCTCGCACACCTCCGTCGACTGCGCCGACGCCTATGCCCTCTCCGGATTCTGGAAGCAGGTCCTCGGCTACGAGGACGATCCCGAGGATCCCCGTGAGCCCGGAGACGAGGGGTGCGTGATCCGCGATCCCGAGTCCGGGCACACGGTGCTGTTCCTCGAGGTGCCGGAGTCCAAGACCGTCAAGAACAGAATGCACTTCGATCTGCGTCCACGGGAGGGGACCCGTGACGCGGAGCTCGAGCGCCTGCGCGGGATCGGAGCTGTCGAGATCGCCGACCACCGCGGGAAGTACGGACCGGGCAGCGGGTGGGTCGTACTCGCGGACCCCGAGGGCAATGAGTTCTGCATCCTGCGATCCGAGGCGGAGGTCGCCGCGATGCAGGGCTCATCCTCGAACGGCGACGGGTGAGCGCCCCTACTCGCCTTCCTGCGGCGCCTCGTCGCTGAGCGGATGCAGCGGCGGCAGGGTGGGGATCGCGGGTTCGACGGGGCAGGCGTCATGGGATGCCGTCGCGGACGGCGGCCGGAAGTCGGCCTGCCCTTCCTCGTCACGCTGTTGCTCGCTCATGTCGTACGGACTCTTCTCCGTGGCGTGCTCCATTGCTCTATCCTCCCCGGAAATCCTGGAAACGCAATCAACGCGGCCGATGCGGGCGTGGCGAAGCGGCGCGCCGCGCCGCGCCCGGGCGTCATGGCGCGCCCGGGCGCCCCGCCGCGCCCGGGCGTCATCGAGCCGCAGGAGCCACACCATGCCGATCCTCCTCAACACGGGCGACCTCACCGTCCACCGTCGCCGGCAGGGGCTGCGGATTCACAGCGGCCCCAGCACCGTTGAGCGTTCCGCATCGAGCTCCAGTGCGGAGAGCACGGAGAGCAGCTGACGCTCCTCGTCGCGGAAGTGGCTCTCCATGATCGCCGCGATCCCTTCGAGATGCCGGTCCAGCTCGAGGGCGGGCGCCCCGCGGCCGACGGCGTCCTGGAGGCCGACGACCAGGTGCGCGATCATCGAGTGGTCCTGCTGCAGGTAGCGCAGGGTCTCGCCGAGCTCCGGATGTGCCTCCGCGATGGCGGGGAACAGCCGGCGGTCCTCACCCTCGTGATGCGCGGTCAGCGCCGTGCAGAATCCGTGGCAGAACAGCAGCAGATCGCGTGTGGCCGGCTCGGCGTCGGCCCCGTCGGCCAGAGCGTCCCGGGTGAGGCTCAGCGCCTCCCGCAGACGCGCATGCACGCGGCGCAGTTCATGGTTCCAGGCGATGAGCCTGGCGTTCTCGCCCTCTGTCACAGAAGGGCGAAGGGTGCGACGTCATCATCGTCGAACTCCTTCGTGATCCGGCGCCTCCATGCCTGACACGGTCTGCCACCGGCACGCGACGCTCGCCCCAGCCTATCGGCGAACCCCGCAGGGCGGAACCGGGTCCGCAGATGCGAGGGACCGACCCCGCGACGTGGCGTCGGCCGCCGAAGGCATCACGCCGTGACGGCGAACGCGTCGATCTCGACCAGCATCTCCTCGCGCGGCAGACCGGTGAACACCGTGGTGCGCGCGGGCAGGACGCCCGAGGCGCAGCGGTTGCCGACGAACTCGCCGTAGGCCTCGTTCATCGCCGCGAAGTCCTCGCGCCGGGTGAGGTAGACGCGCAGCATCATGACGTCGTCGAACCCCGCGCCGCCGGCGGCCAGGATCGCCTCGATGTTGCTCAGGGTGCGGGTGGTCTGGGCGGCGACGTCCCCGGCATGGATGTAGTCACCGGTGGCCGGATCGACCGGGCCCTGACCGGAGACCTGCAGGAACGGGCCGCGCTGTACGCCCTGCGAGAAGGTGTGCGCGGGAGCGGGGGCGTCCGCGGTGGTGACGGCGCGACGGTCGGTCATGGAAGTCCTTCGATCGGTTGGCGTGGTCGCCTCGAGCGTAGCGTCACGGACGGATCTGCTCCGGCGCGGCCGCCCCGCGATACTGGAGCAGCACGCGACGGCGCGAGAGACCGGATGCGCAGCGCAGCACTGATGCGCACGCGCACGACCGGTGAGCAGCCCACGACTGACGAGCAGCTCAGGAACGATGAGCACGGAGGAGCACGGTATGGACGAGCTGAAAGCTGCACCGCTGGGGATGGACGCCGCCGGATTCGACCGGCTCCTGGCCGAGCACCCGACCCTGGAGGCGCTCCCCACCCCGCTGGTCACCCTCAGCGAGTCCGCGATCGAGCACAACCTCGCGACCATGGCCGAATGGTGCTCCGCGGCCGGCGTCGACCTGGCACCGCACGGCAAGACCACCATGAGCCGCACCCTGTGGCAGCGCCAGCTGGAGGCCGGGGCCTGGGGGATCACCGTCGCCACGCCCTGGCAGGCCGCGGTCGCCCTGGAGTGGGACATCCCCCGCGTGCTGCTGGCCAACGCACTGGTCCAGCCCGGGGCCCTGCGTGCCCTCGCCCCGCACGCCGCCCGCCTGAGCGTCTGGAGCGACTCGCGGCGCGGGATCGAGATCATGGACGAGGCGCTCACGACAGCGGGTGCGGCCGCGCCGCTGTCCGTCCTCATCGAACTCGGTGGCACCGGCGGCCGCACCGGCGTGCGTACCGTGGAGGAGGGCCTCGACCTCGCTCGCGCCGTGGCCGCTTCGCCGGTGCTGCGGCTGGCCGGCGTCGGCGGCTATGAAGGGGCGTTCGCGCACGCCGCGGACGATGCCTCACTGCACCGGGTCCGGGAGTACCTCGAGGATCTCGGGCGTCTGCACGACCGCATCGCTGAGGAGGGCCTCTATCCGACCGACGGCGACCTCCTGCTGACCGCCGGGGGCAGCGCCTACTTCGACGACGTCGCCCGGGTGCTCGGCCCCCGCCACGACCCGCAGGGCTCCCGCGGCCCGGCGACCCGGGTGCTGCTGCGCTCGGGCGCCTACGTGATCCACGATGACGGCTTCTACCGTGGCATCAGTCCCCTCGCACGCGGCGGGGAGCTGCCGGACGCCGCCGATGCGACGAGCATGTCGACCCGTCGGCCGGGCCGGTTCCGCTCGGCCATGCACGGGTGGGCGAGCGTCGTCTCCCTCCCGGAGCCGGGCCTGGCCCTGGTCGACGCCGGCAAGCGGGACTTCTCCTTCGACGAAGGGCTGCCCGAGCCTCAGGCCGTTCGCCGTCTCGGGCGGGCCGACGTCGAGCGGCTCGAGGGTGCCCGGTGCACCGCGATGAACGACCAGCACACGTTCGTCGACCTGCCGGACGGCCACGACGTGAGGGTCGGCGACGTGATCCGGTTCGGCCTCTCCCATCCGTGCACCGTCCTGGACAAGTGGCGGGGACTGGTCCTCATCGATGACGACGGTGCCGAGGCGCCCCGGGCGACCGGACTGCTGGAGACCACCTTCGGATGACACTCCACGCCGCTCCCGAGATCCTCCTCCGCGGTGCCCTGATCCTCGACGGCAGCGGCGCCGCCCCGGGGACCGCCGACGTGCTGCTGCGCGACGGCGTGATCGCAGCCGTCAGCGGCCGCCTCGAGACGCCGGGCGCTCGCCGGCTGGATTCCCCCGGGGCCCGTCGGATCGAGGCCGACGGTCTCGCTCTCGCGCCGGGCTTCATCGACATGCACGCCCACTCCGATCTCGCGGTGCTGGCCGACGGGGACCATCTCGCCAAGACCCTCCAAGGGGTGACCACCGAGGTCATCGGCCAGGACGGGCTCTCCTACGCGCCGGTGACCGACGAGACGATGACGATCATCCGCCAGCAGATCGCCGGTTGGAACGGGGAGCCGGCCGAGCTCGACTTCGCCTGGCGCAGCGTGGGCGAGTACCTCGGGGTGATCGACTCTCGCGGCGCCGCGACCCACGTCGCCTACCTGCTGCCCCAGGGAACCATCCGCATGAACGTGGTCGGCACCGAGAACCGTGCCGCCACCGCGGACGAACTCGCGCAGATGCGCGAGCAGGTCGCCCGCGGCATGGCCGAGGGCGCGTTCGGCCTCTCCTCGGGGCTGACCTACGTGCCCGGCATGTTCGCCTCCACCGATGAGCTGGTGGCCCTGTGCGAGGTGGTCGCCGGCCACGGCGGTTACTACAGCCCTCATCAGCGCTCCTACGGTGCGGGAGCGCTGGCCGCCTACCAGGAGATGGTCGAGATCGGGGTCCGATCCGGATGCCCTGTGCATCTGACCCACGCCACCATGAACTTCCCGGAGAACCGCGGCCGGGCCGGGGCGCTGCTGAGCCTGGTCGACGATGCCATCGCCCGCGGCGTCGACATCACCCTGGACTCGTATCCCTACCTGCCCGGATCGACGACGCTGTCGGCGCTGCTGCCCAGCCGCGCCGCCACGGGAGGGGTCGAGGCCACCCTGGAGCGGCTCACGGACCCGGACGAACGCGCCCGCATCACCCACCAGGTCGAAGTGCTCGGCAGCGACGGGTGCCACGGCGTCCCGGTCGACTGGACCGGCATCGAGATCGCCGGAGTGCGCCACGATCACCTCCGCGACCGCGTGGGCCGGACGATCGCCGACCTCGCCGCCACGGAGCACCGGCCCCCGGCGGACGTCTTCTTCGATCTGCTGATCCAGGACCGGCTGGGCACCAGCATCCTCCAGCACGTGGGCGACGAGGAGAATGTGCGCACCGTGATGCGCCACGCCCGTCACATGGGCGGCAGCGACGGCATCCTCGTCGGCGACAAACCCCATCCCCGGGGAGCCGGCACCTTCGCCCGGTACCTCGGCCACTACGTGCGTGAGCAGGGCGTGCTCTCGCTCGCCGAGGCCGTCGTCCACCTGTGCGCACGCCCCGCGCAGCGGCTCGGGCTGCGCGACCGCGGCACGATCGCCGAGGGAAAGGTCGCCGACCTGGTGCTGTTCGACCCCGAGGCCATCGCCGACCGCGCCACCTTCGACCAGCCCCGGCTCGCCCCGACCGGGATCCACGAGGTCCTCAGCGAAGGGATCCCGGTGGTCACCGAGGGCGTGCGCACCGATGCCCGTCCCGGCCGCGCGCTGCGCGGGCCGGCGTGGCGCCGCTGAGCTGGCTCGGGTGGCGTCGCTGAGCGGGCCGACCAGGCAGACTGGGGGCATGGCAGAACCACAAGAGCCCCGCGTCGCCGTCTACCTCGACTTCGACAACATCGTCATGTCCTGGTACGACCGTGTCCACGGTCGCAATGCGTACAGCCGGGACCGCCAGCGGCTCGCCGAGGACCCCAGCGAGCCCGAGCTCGCCGAACGGCTGGGCAAGGCCACCGTCGACGTGGGCGCGATCATCGACTACGCCGCCTCGTTCGGCACCCTCATGCTCACCCGCGCCTATGCCGACTGGTCCGCCCCCGTCAACGCCGAGTACCGCTCCCAGCTGGTCTCCCGGGCCGTGGACCTCGTCCAGCTCTTCCCGGCGGCGGCGTACGCGAAGAACGGGGCCGACATCCGCCTGGCCGTCGACACCGTCGAGGACATGTTCCGCATCCCCGACCTCACCCACGTGGTCATCGTCGCCGGGGACTCGGACTACGTCCCCCTGGCCCAGCGCTGCCGTCGGCTGGGCCGGTACGTCATCGGCATGGGGGTGGCCGGATCGACCGCCAAGTCTCTCGCCGCGGCCTGCGACGAGTTCGAGTCCTACGACAACCTCCCCGGCATCGAGCGCCCGGAGCCGGCGCCCGCGTCCCGGTCGCGCCGCGGACAGGGAAGCGGCAAGGGCAAGGGCAGGTCCGGGGCCGGCTCCGGAGCGTCCACGGATCGTGACGCCGCGGCAGCCTCCGGTCAGGCACCGGCCCCGGCCGCCGAGGTGCCGGCGGCCGCATCCGGCACCGCCGATGCGGAGGACGAGGTCGTCGAACTCACCGAGGACCCGCAGGAGGCGGCGACCCGCCTGCTCCAGCGCGCCCTGCAGCTGGGGGACCGCGGGGACAGCGAGTGGCTGCACAGCTCCGCGGTCAAGACGCACATGCGCCGCATGGACCCCTCCTTCAGCGAGAAAGCCCTCGGCTTCCGCTCCTTCTCCGACTTCCTCAAGGCCAACTCGGACATCGCCGTGCTGGAGGAGACAGGCCACGAACGCCTGGTCCGGGCCAAGGACTGAGCGGGAGGAGCTCGGTCGGAACGGGCAGGGACTGAGCGACGAACCGTGCGGCCGGAGTCGTCGGCGAGGGACGAGTCGGCGGCGGAGGGTGAGCGGGAGGAGCTCGGTCGGAACGGGCAGGGACTGAGCGACGCACAGCTCGATACCGCGACAGGTGTCGGAACGGGCGCTGGATGAGGTCACGTCCGGCGGTATCGACCGCGGGAGGTCTCATCGTGGCTCGCTCGGCGGGGCCGGACGGGAATGAGACCGGGGGTCACGGAAACGTAACGGGCGCTGACGGCTGCATGGGCTGACGCGCCCCCGTCTTACGTTGGCCGCATCGCCGGGCGCTGCTCGGCGGGCCCCAGCCCACTGCGCCCCTTGGAGGCAGCCATGGACTACGTCAAACCGTCCGACCTGGTCACACGCCTGGTCGATGCCGGAGCCAGCAAGATCGGGATGTCTGCCCGGGAGACCCTCGTGCGCGCCGTCATGGGCGGTGCGATCCTCGGGCTCGCCGCGGCCTTCGCCGTGACCGTCTCGACCCAGACCGGCCAGCCCCTGCTGGGCGCGATCCTCTTCCCGGTCGGGTTCATCATGCTCTATCTGATGGGCTTCGACCTGCTGACGGGTGTGTTCACCCTGACCCCGCTGGCGCTGCTGGACCGCCGCCCCGGCGTCACCGTCGGCGGCGTGATGCGCACCTGGGGGCTGGTCTTCGTCGGCAACTTCATCGGTGCATTCGCCGTCGCCGTCCTGATGGCCATCTACTTCACGTACGGCTTCTCCTCCGCACCCAACGAGGTGGGGCTCGCCATCGGCGAGATCGGCCACGGCCGCACCGTCGGCTATGCCGATCACGGCGCCGCCGGCATGCTAACCCTGTTCGTGCGCGGCGTGCTGTGCAACTGGATGGTCTCCACGGGCGTCGTCGCAGCCTTCATGTCCGACAGCATGATCGCCAAGATCGCCGGCATGTGGATGCCCGTGATGCTCTTCTTCTACATGGGCTTCGAGCACTCCATCGTGAACATGTTCCTGTTCCCCTCGGGCCTGCTGCTGGGTGCGGACTTCACGCTCATGGACTACCTGCTGTGGAACGAGATCCCGACGGTCGTGGGCAACCTGGTCGGGGGCCTGGCCTTCGTCGGCCTCCCGCTGTACCTGGCCCACCGGCGCAAGGCCGCCGCCGCGGAACCGGTGATCCCCGTGACCGCGGGCGAGACCGAGGGGACGACCGAGCCCGAGCTGGTCGGTGCGACCCGATGACCGCCCGCATCCTCGTCATCGGCGCGGGCATGGTGGCCCACCGCCTCGCGGACAGCCTCAGCGCCCGGTCCGATGCCGCGTACACCCTGACCATCCTCGGCGACGAAGGCCGCCACCCCTACGACCGTGTGGGCCTGACCCGCTTCTTCGACGGGGAGGACGCCGATGCGCTCTCCCTGGAACGCACCGTGCTCGAGGATCCTCGGATCACCCTGGTCGCGGGCGATCCGGCCGAGCACATCGATCGTGACCGGCGCAGCGTGCGCACCCGCTCCGGCGAGGAGTTCGGGTACGACCACCTGGTCCTGGCGACCGGCTCCTATGCCGCCCGCCCTCCGGTCGACGGCGCCGAGCAGCCCGGCTGCTTCGTCTACCGCACGCTCGACGACGTCGAGCAGCTGCGCGACCACGTCCGGCGCCGGGCCCGTGAACTCGGTCGCCCGGTGCGAGGCACCGTCATCGGCGGCGGCCTGCTCGGCCTCGAAGCCGCCGGAGCCCTGCAGGGGATGGACGCCGAGCCCACGGTGATCCAGTCCAGCGACCGGCTGATGTCCGCCCAGCTCGATCTGCCCGCCGGGGCCTCCCTGCGCCGGCTCATCGAGAAGCGCGGCATCGGCGTGCGCACCGGGGCTCGCACCACCCGGGTCCTGGCCGGAGACGACGGCGAGGTGCGGGGCGTTGAGTTCAAGGACGGCACCGCGATGGAGGCCGACGTCGTCATCTTCACCGTCGGCGTCCGCCCGCGCGACGAACTGGCCCGGTCCGCCGGCCTGACCTGCGCCGAGCGCGGCGGCGTCGAGATCGACGCCGCCTGCCGCACCAGCGATCCCGCCATCATGGCGATCGGTGAGGTCGCCTCCTACCAGGGCATGTGCGTGGGCCTAGTCGCCCCCGGGTATGCGATGGCCGAGGTCGCCGCCGACCGGATCCTGGGCGGGGACGCCACCTTCGGCGGGTACGACCTCTCGACCAAGCTCAAGCTCTCCGGCGTGGATGTCGCGAGCTTCGGTGACGCCTTCGCCACCACTCCCGGAGCGCTCGATGTGGTCTATGCGGACCCGGTCAGCGGCGTTCACAAGAAGCTCGTCCTCTCCGACGACGCCAAGACGCTGCTGGGCGGCATGCTCGTCGGCGACGCCTCCGCCTACGGCTCGCTGCGGCCCCTGGTCGGCGGAGCCCTCGGCGGTGATCCCGCCGCCTACCTGATGCCCGAGGGCGGGGTCCCCACTCCCAAGGGCGAGATGCCCGATGAGGCCGTGGTCTGCTCCTGTGCGAATGTGAGCGCCGGCCGCATCCGGGAGGCCGTGCACGAGGAGGGCTGCACCGACGTGGCCGGCATCAAGGGCTGCACCCGTGCCGGTGCCACCTGCGGCTCCTGCGTGGTCATGATCAAGGGCCTCGTCGGCGGCGAGCTGACGAAGATGGGCAAGGCCGTCTCGAACGCCATGTGCGAGCACTTCGAGATGTCGCGACGGCAGCTCTTCGACGCGGTGCACGTCTCGGGCCTGGACACCTTCAGCGCGATCATCGAGCGCTTCGGCACCGGGCGCGGCTGCGACACCTGCAAGCCGGCCATCGCCAGCATCCTCTCGGTCCTCACCGGCAAGCACGTCCTGGACGGGGAGAATGCCACCCTGCAGGACACCAACGACCACGTGATGGCGAACATGCAGAAGGACGGGAGCTACTCGGTCGTCCCGCGCATGCCCGGCGGCGAGGTCACCCCCGAGGGGCTCATCGTCATCGGGGAGATCGCCAAGGACTTCGGGCTGTACACGAAGCTCACCGGTGGACAGCGGATCGACATGTTCGGCGCCCGCCTCGACGAGCTGCCGCTGATCTGGCAGCGACTGGTCGATGCCGGGTTCGAATCCGGTCACGCCTACGGCAAGTCCCTGCGCACGGTGAAGTCCTGCGTCGGCTCGACGTGGTGCCGCTACGGCGTTCTCGACTCCGTCGGGATGGCCGTCCAGCTCGAGCTGCGCTATCGCGGGCTGCGCTCCCCGCACAAGCTGAAGGTGGGCGTCTCCGGGTGCGCCCGCGAGTGCGCCGAGGCGCGCGGGAAGGATGTCGGCGTCATCGCCACCGAGACCGGCTGGAACGTCTACGTCGGCGGCAACGGCGGGTTCACCCCGCGGCACGCGGAGCTGCTGGCGGAGGGCCTGGACGACGAGTCCCTGCTGCGCATCATCGACCGGTTCTTCATGTACTACATCCGCACGGCCGACAAGCTCCAGCGCACCGCGCGCTGGATCGAGGACCTCGACGGCGGCATCGAGGGCCTCAAGGAGGTCCTGCTCGAGGACAGCCTGGGCATCTGCGCCGATCTGGACGCGGCGATGGACAAGCACGTGGACGATTACGAGGACGAATGGGCGGCGACCCTGGCCGACCCGGACAAGTTGCGCCGGTTCGGCTCGTTCGTGAACGCGCCCACGACCCCGGACCCGTCCCTCGCCTACACTGCCGAGCGCGGCCAGGCCCGGCCCGCCAGCAGCGAGGAACGCGCATCGGGCGAGGTCCTGATCGCAGGAACACGACTGGAGGTACGGCGATGACCGCACAGACCCTGGACCCCGCGACGACGCCCGGGCAGCCCGGGACGGCCGAGACGCCGGGAACCACCGGTACGCGCGGTGCCTCGGCACACTCCGCGCCGGCACCCGCCGCGCCGGGGGAGTCGGGGTGGCTGCGCATCTGCGCCGTTGGCGACCTCGAGGTGGAGCGGGGCCGCGCGGCGCTCCTGGGGGTCACCCAGGTGGCACTGTTCCTGCTGTCGGACGGCACCGTCCGTGCCGTCTGCAACCGCGATCCGTACAGCAGCGCCTACGTGATGTCCCGTGGCATCGTCGGCTCCCGCGGGCACACGCCCACCGTGGCCTCCCCGATGTTCAAGCAGGTCTTCGACCTGGACACGGGTGCCTGTCTCGACACGCAGGGCAAGGACCCTGCCGAGCTGCGCACCTGGCCCGCCGAGGTGCGCGACGGCGACGTCTACCTGCTCTGGGAACAGTCCTCATGAGCCCCGGGCACGTCTGGCTGGTGGGCGGCGGGCCGGGACCGGTCGATCTGATGACGGTCCGAGCCCACCGCCTGCTGCAGGAGTCGGACGTCGTCATCGCCGACCGACTCGGCCCCGATATCGGGGCCATCGCCGAGATCAGCTGGTGCGCCGACATCATCGACGTCGGCAAGCAGCCGGGCGCTCATCCCGTCCCGCAGGACGAGATCAACGCCCTGCTGATCGAGCACGCCCGCGAGGGCCGACGGGTGGTGCGACTCAAGGGCGGCGACCCGTTCGTCTTCGGCCGGGGCGGCGAGGAGTACGCCGCCTGTTCCGCCGCCGGTGTCCCGGTCGACGTCGTCCCCGGCATCAGCAGCGCGATCGCGGTCCCTCAGGCCGCCGGCATCCCCGCGACCCACCGTGGGACGGCCGCCACGGTCCACGTGGTCACCGGCCACGGCCCGCCCAGCGCCTCCACGCTGGCGGCGCTGGCCGACGACACGGTGACCACGATGGTCCTGATGGGCGTGGCGGGCCTGCCCCGCCTGGTCGGGGCCGCGTTGGAGCACGGAGTGCCCGCCGCCCGCCCCGTCGCCATCGTGGAGAACGGCCACTGCGCGCGGCAGCGCACCACCCGCTCCACCCTCGGTGAGATCGTGGCGCTGGCCCGCAGCGTGGACGTGCAGAGCCCCGCGGTCATCGTGATCGGAGAGGTGGCGCGGGACGGCCTGCTGGATTCGCTGATCGACGAGAAGGGAAAGTCCGCAGTGACTTCCGCACCTGCGCAGGCGGTTCGATGAGCACCGCCCCTCTGCTCTCCCACGCCCTGACGGGGCGCCGGATCGTGATCGCTGTGGATCGCCGTTCGGAGGAGCTCGCCGCCGCCCTGGAGCGCCACGGTGCCTCGGTCGAGGTCGCCCCGGCGATGTCGACCATTCCGCACATCGACGACGCCTCGCTGCTGGAGCGCACCCGCGAACTGATCGCCCGCCCGCCCCAGGTAGCCGTCGCCCTGACCGGCGTCGGCTTCCGCGGCTGGATCGAAGCCGCAGACGCCGCCGGTCTCGGGGAGGACCTGCGCACTGCGATGAGCGACTCCCTGATCCTGGCCCGCGGTCCGAAGGCACGCGGAGCGGTGCAGCAGGCGGGCCTGACGACCGGCTGGGCCGCCACCTCCGAGGTCAGCGCGGAGGTCGGGGAACGCCTGCTCGAGGAGGACCTCCACGGGAAGCGCGTCGCCGTCCAGCACCACGGCTCGGGCTCCGACGGACTGGACGAGCTGCTGGATCGGCACGGAGCGGACGTGGTGAGCCTGACGGTGTACCGCTGGGGGCCCTCACGGGACCCGGAGGCCGTGGTCCGCTCCGTGATCGCCGCGAGCGCGGGCGAGGTCGACGCCGTGGTCTTCACCGCCGCCCCCGGGGCCTCCCGCTGGCTCGAGGAGGCCGAGCGCGCCGGCGCCCTGGGGGGCATCGCGGAGCAGGCCGCGGCGGGACATCTGACCTTCGCCGCCGTCGGCCCGGTCACCGCGGGGCCGCTCAGAGAACGGGGCCTGCCGGTGCTGATGGCGGAGCGCGGGCGCATGGGCTCTCTCGTGCGCGGCGTGGTCCAGCACTTCGGCACCGGATCCGGGAGCGCCGGGGAGGAGGACCGATGGCCGCGCTGATCGCCTGCTCGCACGGCACCCGCTTCGCCGAGGGTCGCGCCACCGTCTCCGAGATCCTGGACCTGCTCTCGCTGGCCCTTCCCGGGGCGCGGATCGAACCAGCCTTCGTCGACGTGGAACAGCCCGAGGTCGACGACGTCGTGGCGCGCGTGGCCGCCGACGGCCCCGCCGTGGTCGTCCCGCTGCTGCTGTCCACCGGCCACCACACCAAGGTCGACATCGGCCGCGCCGTCGCCCCGTACCCCCATGTCGTCTCCGCCGGCACGATGGGGCCGCACGAGCTGCTGGCCCAGGCCCTGCTCCGCCGGCTGGGAGAGCTCCCGGGTGGCGACGCGGGCCGGCGTCCCGGCGACCACATCGTCCTCGCCGCAGCGGGGTCGAGCGATCCCGAGGCGGTGCTGGACGTCGAGCACATGCGCGACCTGCTGGCCGAGGAGCTGCCCGCTCCGGTGAGCATCGGCTACGGCGCCGGGGCGAAGCCCCGCATCCCCCGCGCGGTCGCCGCCGCCCGCGAGGGCGGGGCGGACCGCGTCATCGCCGCCAGCTACGTGCTGGCCCCGGGCCACTTCGCGAACCTCGTACTCGCAGCCGGGGCCGACCAGGTCAGCGCGCCCCTGGGCACCGATCCCGCGGTGATCTCCGTGATCGCGCAGCGGTACCGCGCCGCGGCCGCAGCCCTCCGCCACCCGGAGCCGGCGACCTCGGCTATCGGCGCCTGAGAGACGTGTGCGGTGGCCGGCAGTATCTGTCCGGACGGCCGCAGGCCCGGCCCGCTGAGCGGACCGGGCCTGCGAGGCGATCAGGGAGCACCGCGGCGCGGAACCGCAGCAGTCCTCCCGCGCACCGGATCGGGGATCAGTTGAGCTCGAGCGGGTGGGCGCCCACGCGGCCCGAGCCGTCACCGGCGTCGAGGGCGTCGATCGCGGCGATCTCGTCGGCCGTCAGCTCGAAGCCGAACACGTCGAAGTTCTGCTCCATGCGCTCGCGGTGCGTGGACTTCGGGAAGACGATGAAGCCGCGATCGAGATGCCAGCGGATGACGGCCTGCGCCGGGGTGACGCCGTGCGCCTCGGCGGCGGCGACCACGGCGGGGTTCTCGAACAGCGGGTACTTGCCCTGGCCGAGCGGGCCCCAGGACTCGATGTGCATCCCGTTGGCCGCGCCCCACTCGAGCACGTCACGCTGCTGGAGGGCGGGGTGGAGCTCGATCTGGTCGACCGCGGGGACCTCGCCGGTGTCCTTGACGAGGCGATCGAGGTGCTCGGGCAGATGATTGGACACGCCGATCGAACGGGCCAGGCCCGCGTCGCGGATCTCGATGAGCTTCTGCCACGCGTTGGAGTAGGTGTCCTTCTCCGGGGTGGGCCAGTGGGTGAGGTAGAGATCGACGTAGTCGAGTCCGAGCTTCTCGAGGCTCTCGCGGATCGCGTCGTGCGGGGCCTCGCCGGCCTGACGGTCGTTCCACAGCTTGGTGGTCACGAACAGCTCGTCGCGCGGGATGCCGCTCTTGGCGATCGCGGCGCCGACGCCTTCCTCATTGCCGTAGATGGCGGCGGTGTCGATGTGGCGGTATCCGACCTCGAGAGCAGTGCTCACGGCCTCTTCGGCCTCGGCGGGAGGGACCAGGAAGACACCGAAGCCCAGCTGGGGGATGGCGTGACCGGAGTTCAGGGTGATGGTGGGAACAGTAGTCATGAGGCTCAGCGTAAGGACCCGTAATCTACGCGTCCAACAGCTTGCGCAGATGGTATTGAGAAGCAGGAGCGGTCAATGGAGTTTCGTCAGATGGAGTACGTGCTCGCCCTCGCCGAGGAGCGGCACTTCACCCGCGCCGCGGATCTGGCGGGCATCTCCCAATCCGGGCTGTCCTCGGCGATCCGCAGCCTCGAGGACGAGCTCGGAACGTCCCTGTTCCGACGCACCACGCGTCGGGTCGAACCCACCGCCGCCGGGCTGGCACTGCTGCCGCATGCCCGGGCGATGCTCGATGAGGCGGCGCAGGCCCGCGACGCCGTGGTGCGGGTCAGCCGCACGGTGACCGGGTCGCTGCGCGTCGGCGCAGAGCAATGCCTCGGGCTGGTCGATGTCGCCGGGCTGCTGGAGCGATTCCACCGCCGCTACCCGCTCGTGGAGACCGAGTTCGTCCAGTCCGGTTCGCATGAGCTGGTCGAATCCGTCCGCGCCGGCGGGCTCGACGTCGCCTTCGTGGCCACCACCCGGCATCTGGCCTCCGTGCGCCATGTGCCCCTGGGCCACGAGCCCGTCGTGCTGCTGACCTCGCCCGCGCATCCGCTGGCGCATACGGATCCCACCTGGGAACAGCTGGAGGGCCAGGACTTCGTCGACTTCGGCTCCTCCTGGGGAGTGCGCACCCTGAACGATGAGGCGTTCGCAGCCCACGGCGTCACTCGCCGCGTGCGCTGCAGCGTCAATGACGTGCACACCCTGCTCGATCTGGTGCGCCGCGGTCTGGGCATCGCCATCGTGCCGCAGCATGTGGCGGCGAAGCCGCAGGCAGCCGAGCTGATCCGGCACTCGCTGCACGGTGCCTCGGTCGCGGACTGGACCGTCAGCGCCATCAGCCCGCGCCAGGACCGGGCGGACCTGCCTGCCGGGATGCTGCTGGAGCTGCTGGGCGAGTCCCATGCGACTGCCGAGAGCGCGGTCACCGCCGGCTCGACCGGCGTGCAGCAACCGGCGACCGCGCCGGAGCCCAGCCCGGTTCCGGCACGGGCCGGCGACCTCGCTCAGTAGGAACGAGAATGCGGAATCGGTGACAGAGGAGGCCAGGAGGCGGATAATCGTCCACCCGGCATCGGTGCCATCGGTGCCGGACCGACGTCACGAGGAGACGCACCATGAACGTGTTCCTGTGGATCCTGTCCTTCGTCCTGGCCGCCGTCTTCATCGGTTCCGGTGCCGCGAAGCTCCTCACCTCCCGCGAACAGCAGATCGAGCGCACGCCCTATGCCGAGGATTTCCCCCACTCCGTGGTCCTGGGGATCGGCGTGCTCGAGATCCTCGGTGCGATCGGCCTGATCGTGCCCGGGCTGACCGGTATCGCCACGGTGCTCGTCCCGTTCGCCGCCGCCGGGCTCGCGATCACCATGGTCTTCGCCGCCCTCGTGCACACCCGGCGCGGCGACGGCGTGATGGCCACGCTGCCCTCGGTGGTGCTGGCGATCCTGTCGGTCGTCGTGGCGTGGTCCCGTTTCGGCCCGTACCAGCTCTGAGAGGCACCCGGGTCGCGGCGTCATCGCGTCCTGTCGGACCGCACCGGCGTCGCCGCAGAGGGAAGCGGCGCGTCTGCGGAGGGAACCGCCGCTTCTGCGGACAGATTCTGTCCGCACGCTCCGCGACAGTGGACCCTGAGCGGCCGGACGGCCGTCTCGCCCCGCCTCAGCCCCCAGGAGCCTCGGATGCCTTTCCTCACCGCCGATATCACCACGGAGCACGACGGCCTGGCCACCTTCGCCCTCCAGCAGTACCGCCAGCTCGCCACGGCCCTGCACGGGCTGAACAGGGACCAGCTGACCGCCACACCGAGCGCGTCGGCGATGAGCCTGGGAGCTCTCGCCCGGCACGCGATCCTCATGGTCGAGAACGTCACCGCCGGAATCCTCGCCGCTCCGGGCAATGCCTCCGAACCCGAGCGCGAGCCCGCGCAGGCCTACGCCGAGGGCACCATCGATCCGTCGGCCGTGCGGGAAGGCGACACCGCCGAATCGCTCAGCGCCGAGCTCGATGCCGTGGCGAGCCGGCTCGCCGAGGCGATCCGCGCCGCGGATCTCGAGACGTCCGTACCGGTCCCGGATCGTCCGTGGTTCGTGGGCTGCGAGAACTGGACGGTGCGCTGGTGCGCCCTGCACGCGATCGAGGAAGGCGCGCGCCATGCCGGCCACGCGGACATCCTGCGCGAATCGATCGACGGCAAGGGAGCGTACGAGCTGAACGCTCTGGCCGAAGGGCAGCCCTGGCCGCCCCCGGGCTGGTGAGCGCCGGCGATGACCCCGGGTCGCGGTGTACGACGTCGCGGTCAGCGACAGCGCGGGACCGCAGTGGCAGAGTGGGTCCATGTCACCCACTGACGTGATCGCCTGGCTGCTGGACTCCGACCCCGCGCTGCGCTGGCAGGTCGAGCGCGACCTGCTCGATCTCCCGGCCGAGCAGTGGGAAGCCACCCGTGCCCGCATCCCGCGAGAGGGCTTCGGCGCCGCGCTGTTGGACCGTCAGGATCCTGACGGGCAATGGGCCGGCGGTGCCTTCTTCCCGGCGGGGTTCTTCGACGATCCGGCCAACCGGAATCTGCCCGGCCAGCCCTGGACGGCGACCACCTGGACGCTGACCACCTTGCGCGACTGGGGCATGGACCCCGCCCCGCTCATCGATCGCGGCACACCTGAGCTCCTGGCCCGGAACTCCCACTGGGAGTACGACCGGACGCTCCCGTACTGGGGCGGTGAGGTCGATTGCTGCATCAACGCGATGACGCTGGCCAACGGGCTCTGGCTCGGAGTCGACGTCGAGCACCTCGCGACCTGGTTCGTCGAGCACCGCCTGCCCGACGGGGGCTGGAACTGCGAATGGGCCAACGGGTCGGTGCGCTCCAGCTTCCACTCGACCCTGAACGCCGTGCGGGCGCTGCTGGTCCACGAGCAGGCCACCGGCGGGACCGAGGCCACTCGCGCGGCCCGGGCATCGGGGCAGGAGTACCTGCTCGCCCGCACTCTCACGCGGCGACTGAGCACCGGCGAGCTCGTCGGCCCGTGGGTCGATACGTTCTTCTACCCCACGCGGCACATCTACACCGCTCTCGGCGCGCTGGAGCACTTCCGCCGCGCCGGTGTGCGCGACCCGCGGATGGCCGAGGCGGTCTCCATGGTCCGCGAGGCCCAGCAGCCCGACGGCACCTGGCTGCAGCAGATGGTGCTGCCGGGCCACGTGTGGTTCGAGATCGATGTGCCTGACGGCGAGCCGTCTCCATGGGTGACGCTGCAGGCTCTGCGGGTCCTCAGGTGGTGGGGGGAGGGCTGACGTCCGATCGGCGCCCGCGGGCTGCCCGGGCGGCATCCACCGTGGAGGTGCGTACCCGGTAGAGGCTGGTGGTGGCGACGATGTACAGGGTCCGCCCGTCGTCCCCGCCGAAGCACAGGTTGGCGACCTTCTCCGGCACGGGCAGATCCAGCAGGCGCTCACCCGCCGGAGTGAACACCTGCACGCCGGACCCGCTCGAGCTCCAGATCCGGCCCTCGACATCCACCCGGATGCCGTCGGGCAGGCCGGGAGAGACCTCGGTGAGGATCCGACCGTTCTTGGCGTGCCGGCCCTCGACGACGTCATAGACGTGGATCGCGTGCCCGCGGGGCCGCCGCGGGTTCGGATTCTCCTGATCGGCGGGGGAGCGGGAGGAGTCCGCGACGTACAGCAGGCTCTCGTCGGGGGAGAAGGCGAGACCGTTGGGGGCCTCCACGTCGATCACCACGGGTGTGAGGGCTCCGGTGCCGGGGTCGAGCCGGAACACGTACCGGTCGCCGTACTCCTCCTCGCCGGGATGCCCCTCGACCTCTCGCTTGATGCCGTAGGAGGGATCGGTGAACCAGATCGCCCCGTCGGAGCTGACGACCACGTCGTTCGGGGAGTTCAGGCGGACCTCCCCGAAGCGGTCGGCGACGGTGACCGGCCGGTGCTCGTCGCCGGGGCCGACGGCGGTGTCGCGCTGGACGGCACGGCGACCGTGGGAGCATTCGATGACGTATCCCTCGAGGTCCAGAGTGCGGCCGTTGGTGAACTCGACGCCCTCGGCGAAGACGCTCAGCTCGCCGGTGGTCTCCGAGTACTCCAGGATCCGGTTGTTCGGGATGTCGCTGAAGCGCAGGGCGCGGCGCAGCGGGACCCAGACGGGCCCTTCCGCCCAGATCGCCCCGGTGGCGACCTTCTCGAGCTGGGCGCCGTCGGCCAGGAGCGGCGGAGGTTCGGTGGTCATGTGGATCTCCTCGGTGATGGGGGCTCCTCGGCACCATCGGAGAACGCCCGCATCCGCGCGAGGCGTCAAGGTGCCGGGACGTCGACTCCGACTGGTGGGCACAGATCCTATGGTCACGACGCCTCCTCGGCCGAGAGAACGGCGCGGAGCCGGGAGAGATCGTTGCCCGCGCTCACGGTATTTCGCCCTCCTCACGCCAGAATCCGGGCCATTCCAATAACGGTTCGGCAAACGTGGACGCCGATCCGTGCCTGCGGGCGGGCCGGAGCATTTTGCAGTGCTAGGTTCCAGGGCACACCATGGGTGCGCCATGCCACACGAGGCCGCTGCGTGCACCACAGTGCCGTGACCACGCGGCCTGCTTCATTCCCTGGAGGACCCCATGTTCGATGCCGCTTTCACCCCCAAGCGACGGACGGTGCTGCTGACCGCGGCCGGAGCCCCGCTGCTGCTCTCGGCCTGCGCCCAGACCTCCGAGGACGGGGGCAGCGGGGGAGGCGGCGGCGGTGAGGGCGCTCTGACCGTCGGCACCACCGACAAGGTCACCGCCCTGGACCCTGCCGCGGCCTACGACAACGGCTCATCGACCGTGTGGGCCCAGGTCTACGGTTACCTGCTGAACACCAGCATCGGCTCCGAGGACGGCGCGCCCGAGCCCGACCTGGCCGAGACGGCTGAGTTCACCAGCGAGAACGTCTTCACCGTGACGCTCCAGGAGGGCCTCACCTTCGCGAACGGCAATGAGCTCACCAGTGAGGACGTCAAGCACAGCTTCGATCGCCAGCTCGCGATCGCCGACCCCAACGGACCCTCGAGCCTGCTGGCGAACCTCGACAGCGTGGAAGCCGTCGACGACCTGACCGTCGAGTTCCACCTCAAGGAGCCGAATGATCAGACGTTCCCGTACGTGCTGACCAGCCCCGCCGGTCCCATCGTCGACGCCGACGTGTTCCCCGCCGACGAGGTGCTGCCCGACAACGACATCGTCTCCGAGAAGGCCTTCTGCGGCCCGTACCAGATCACCAGCTGGAAGCTCAACGAGCTGGTCTCCTACGAGGCCTTCGAGAACTACAAGGGTCTGTTCGGCAAGCCCTCGAGCTCGAGCGTGTCGATGACGTACTACGCGGATCAGAACAACATGAAGCTGGACATCCAGCAGGGCAACATCGACTGCGTGTGGCGTTCGCTCTCTGCCACCGACATCGAGGACCTCGAGGGGGACGACGCCGTCGCCGTGCACGAGGGCCCCGGCGGCGAGATCCGCTATATCGTCTTCAACTTCAACACGATGCCGTACGGGGCGGAGACCGAGGACGCCGACCCGGCCAAGGCCAAGGCCGTCCGTCAGGCCGCGGCGGACCTCATCGACCGCCAGGCGATCGCCACCGAGGTCTACAAGGACACCTACACGCCGCTGTACTCGTACATCCCCGAGGGGCTGCCCGGCAACGGCACCCAGTTCCAGGACCTCTACGGCGACGGCAGCGGCGGCCCCGACCCCGCCAAGGCCCGCCAGCGGCTGGAGGACGCCGGGGTGGAGATCCCGGTGAACCTGAGCCTGCAGTACAACCCGGATCACTACGGCAACTCCTCCGGAGACGAGTACGCGGCGGTCAAGGCGCAGCTGGAGGCCGACGAGCTGTTCGTGGTGGATCTGCAGTCCACCGAGTGGGTGCAGTACTCGGAGGACCGCACCGCCGATGTGTACCCGGCGTACCAGCTGGGCTGGTTCCCGGACTACTCCGATGCCGACAACTACCTCTCGCCGTTCTTCCCCGAGGACAACTTCCTGGTCAACCATTACTCGAACCCCGAGGTGGACAAGCTCATCGCTCAGCAGCGCGGCACCCAGGACGAGGCCGAGCGCGAGGAGCTGTTCGTCCAGATCCAGGACATCGTGGCCGACGAGATCTCCACCCTGCCGCTGCTGCAGGGCGCCCAGATCGCCGTGTCCACGGCGGACCTCCAGGGCGTCACGCTCGATTCGTCCTTCAAGTTCCGCCTCGCTCCGCTCGCCAAGTGACGGCAGAGCTCGACAGCCCGGCAGCCCCCGGTGCCGCAGGACCCGGCACCGGGGGCTCCGGCCGTCCGGGGCGCGCACGTTCCTCGGGCGGGCTGGGCCGCTACATCCTCATCCGGTTCCTGCTCATCATCCCGACCGTGCTGATCCTCATGACCATGGTCTTCTTCCTCATGAGGATCACCGGGGACCCGATCACGGCCGCTCTCGGCGGCCGACTCACCCCGGACCAGCTCGCCGAGCGCCGCGCCGAGGCCGGCTACGACCGGCCACTGATCGTGCAGTACTTCGACTATCTCGGCGGGGTGCTGCGCGGGGACTTCGGCACCGCCTACACCGACAACACCCCGGTCACGCAGATCCTCACCACCTACGGCGGGGCGACCTTCGAACTGGTCGCCTACGCCGTGGTGGTCGCGCTGGTCGCCGGGGTTCCGCTGGGCATGATCGCAGCCCGCACCCGCGACCGCTGGCCCGACGCGGTGCTGCGGATCGTCGCGATCCTCGGCTACGCGACGCCGGTGTTCTTCGTCGGCCTGCTGCTCAAGCTCGTCTTCTCCGTGGGCCTGGGCTGGCTGCCGGTGGCCGGGCGCATCTCGACGCGGGGTGAGCTGACGATGGGCTCGATCCTGAACCCGACGCCGTTCTATCTGCTGGACGCGATCCGGCTGGGACGCCTGGACGTGCTGGCCGACGTGCTCAGCCACGCCCTGCTGCCGGCGATCGCCCTCGGCGTGCTGACCGGCGGCATCTTCCTGCGCCTGGTGCGCACCAACATGATCGGCACCCTGGAGATGCAGTACATCGACTCGGCCCGCTCCCGCGGCGTCGCCGAGTCCCGCCTGACCACCCGGCACGCGCTGCGGCCGGCGCTGATCCCCATCGTGACGGTGATGGGCATGCAGATCGCGATGATGCTCGGCGGCGCCGTGCTGACCGAGACCACGTTCGAATGGAACGGACTGGGCTACATGCTCGCCGAGTACATGAAGGCCCGCGACTACGTGGCCGTCCAGGGCATCGTGATGACCCTCGCCGTCATCGTCGCCGTCTCCAACTTCATCGTCGACGTCGTCGCCGCTCTGATCGACCCGCGAGTGAGGTACTGAGATGACGCTGTCGAACCCCGTGCCCCCGGGCGAGGGCGATCCCGCCGAGGCCGATCTCTCGACCGAGTCGACGATCGTGGCGGGCTCCGCCCGTGCCCCCTGGTATCTGCGCCTGCCTGTGGTCAGCCACTATCGCCGCAGCGTCGGCCTCCAGCGCGGCATGCTGGTGACGGGTCTGGTGCTCGTCGCGATCCTGCTGCTGACGGCGCTGGCGGCGCCGTTGATCGCCCCCTACGGCTTCGCGCAGACCGCGGCCGACGGCACGAACTTCGGCGGTCAGCAGCCCCCGTCGGCCGCCCATCCGCTCGGCACCACCGTGACCGGCTTCGACGTGCTTTCCCGCGTGATCTGGGGAACCCGCACCGCGGTCGCCGTGATGGCGTGCGCGGTGGTGGCCTCCCTGTTCCTCGGCGTGGCTCTCGGCCTGCTCTCCGGGTACGTCGGCGGCCTGCTGGACCGGGTGCTGGTGATGCTGGCCGATGCGATCTATGCCTTCCCCTCCCTGCTGCTGGCGATCGTCATGTCGATCGTGATCTCCGGCGGGCAGTCCAACGCGTGGGGCGGCATCCTCGCCGCAGCCATCTCGATCACGGTCGTCTTCGTGCCGCAGTACTTCCGCGTGATCCGTGCGGAGGTCGTGCGGTTGAAGGCGGAACCGTTCGTGGAGGCCGCGAAAGTGGTCGGCACCGGGCACCGCCGCATCATGGGAACCCACCTGCTGCGAAACTCCACCCGCACGCTGCCGCTGATCTTCACCCTGAACTCCTCCGAGGCCATCCTGACCCTCGCCGCGCTGGGCTTCCTGGGCTTCGGGATCGAACCCACCAGCGCCTCCGAATGGGGCTACGACCTCAACCGCGCGATGGCCGATGCCACCAGCGGCATCTGGTGGACGGGCCTGTTCCCCGGCCTGGCCATCGTGCTGGCAGTGCTCGGGGTGACCCTCGTCGGCGAATCCATCAACGACCTCAACGACCCACGGCTGCGGACCCGCAAGAAGCGATCCCGCAAGACCGTGACGGCCGCGACCACAGAGAAGCAGGCGAGCGCATGAGCGACACCGGCACCGCCACCGAGCCCGCGACGGACCGCACGGCGCGGCTCGAGATCCGCGACCTCGACGTCCACTTCGCGACCGACGCCGGCGACGTCCACGCCGTCGACGGCGTCAGCCTCGAGGTCGCGCCCGGCGAGATCCTCGCGATCGTGGGCGAATCCGGCTCCGGCAAGTCCGTCACCGCCCGCTCCATCCTGGGGCTGCTGCCCGAGACCGCCGAGGAGACCGGGGGCATCCTCATCTCCGGCACCGACGTCGTGGGCCTGACCGGGCCGCGGCTGCGCGCACTGCGCGGCGAGGACGTCTCGATGATCTTCCAGGAGCCCTCCAGTGCGCTGAATCCGGTCTACCCGATCTGGTGGCAGATCGGCGAGGGTCTGCGTGCGCACCGGCCGAAGCTGACGCGCAAGGAGATCCGGGCCGAAGCCATCAAGGCGCTCGAGTCGGTCGGTATCCCTGATCCGGCCGAGCGCATCGACCGCTACCCCCACGAGTTCTCCGGCGGCCAGAAGCAGCGCGTGATGATCGCGATGGCGCTGGCCCTGGGGGCGGAGCTGATCGTCGCCGACGAGCCCACCACTGCCTTGGACGTCACGGTGCAGGCCGAGATCCTGGAGCTGCTGCGCGATGTCCGCGACCGCTTCGGGACCTCCGTCATCGTCATCACCCACAACATGGGTGTGGTGGCCGATCTCGCCGATTCCGTGGCCGTGATGTTCCGCGGGAAGGTGATCGAGCGCGCCGGCGTCCAGGAGCTGTTCGCCGAGCCCCGCGAGGAGTACACGCAGAAGCTGCTCGCGGCCGTGCCGCACCTGGGGCGCCGCTCCGCATGGACGGAGTTGAGCACCGCGCAGCGCCAGGTGATCGAGGACGCCGATCCCGTGGTCGAGGCGAAGGACCTGGTCATCGAGTACCCGGGCCGGCTGGGGCGGCCCCCGTTCCGGGCCGTGAAGGGCGTGGATTTCACGATCCGCGCCGGAGAGGTCTACGGCCTGGTCGGCGAGTCCGGCTCCGGCAAGACCACGATCGGCCGTGCCATGGTGGGGCTGGAGCGCACCACCGGCGGCAGTCTGCGCGTGCTCGGCCACGAGATGAACGGCGTCAGGGAACGAGCGTTCAAACCCGTGCGCCGCCGTATCGGTTTCGTCTTCCAGGATCCGGCGACCTCGTTCAACCCGCACCTGACGATCGAGCAGTGCATCGCCGAGCCGCTGATCGTGCACGAGCCCTCGCTCAGCGCGGCCGAGCGCACCCAGCGGGTCCGAGACCTGCTGGAGGCCGTGGAGCTGCCCGGCGCCTACTCCGGCCGGTACCCTCACGAGCTCTCGGGCGGGCAGCGCCAGCGCGTCTCCCTGGCGCGGGCGCTGGTGCTCGGTCCCGAGCTGCTGATCGCCGATGAGCCGACCAGCGCGCTGGATGTGTCGGTGCAGGCCACCGTGCTGGACCTGTTCCGGGAGCTGCAGTCCCGGCTGGGTTTCGCAGCCCTGTTCATCAGCCACGACCTCGCTGTGGTGGACACCCTCGCCCATCGGATCGGGGTGCTGTACCGCGGGGAGCTGGTCGAGGACGGCCACGGCCCCGAGGTGCTGCAACGGCCCCGCCACGACTACACGCGCAAACTGATCGCCTCCCTGCCCGTGCCGGACCCCATCGAGCAGGCGAAGCGGCGCGAGGCCTTCATCCAGCAATGGGGGAGCGGGGCGGCGAGCTAGCCGATACGCCGAGATCTCTCGGCCGCCTCGGCGCGGACGAGGAGATCCAGCGCGACCGGGCACGGTCACCGTCCGCGGTTCACCCGGAATTCCGCGGGCCGACGGGCGATGCTCACGGTCGCGTCGTCGGCTGGTATGGACCCGTGGCTACGGTTCGAGAGTTCCTCACTCCTCCAGAACCAGGCACGGTGACACCATGGTCGACTCTCCGCAGAATCCCGCCCAGAACCCGTCGGCCCCGCATGCTCGGGCAGCCCGCACCCGTCGCGACGTGCTGCGCTTCTCGACCGCGGCTGCGACCGGCCTCGCCGCCGCAGGCACGATGGGAGCGGCCGCGGCGGCGCCGGTGGCGGGCACGGGCGGCGGAGCCCCGCCCAAGGACGGCGTCGTGCGCGGCGAGCTGAGCTTCCGTGAGGACGGCACGTTCACCGTCGTCCAGTTCAATGACACCCAGGACACGCACCAGACCGACGTGCGCACGATTCAGCTGCAGGAAGCGGTGCTCGACGACGTCCGTCCCGACTTCGCGCTGATCAACGGGGACGTCTTCAACGGCGGTCCCTCCACGGCGCTCGAGGCCAAGCAGGCCATCAACAACGTGGTCCGCCCGATGGAGGACCGCGGGATCGCGTGGGCCCTGACCTTCGGCAACCACGACGAGGACTCCACCGAGAAGACCGGCCTCGACGAGAACGACTACATCGACTTCGTGCGCCAGTACCGCCACAACGTGAACACCGCCGGGGCGCGCGGCATCACCGGCACCGGCAACCAGGTGCTCACGGTGACCTCCGCAGCCGGGAAGGGCGACGCCTTCGCGCTGTGGCTGCTGGACTCCGGCCGTTACGCCCCCGAGGAGATCGCCGGGCAGGACTTCGAGGGATACCCGGACTGGGACTGGCTGCGCCCGGATCAGATCCAGTGGTATCTCGAGGCCTCCCAGGAGCTGGAGAAGAAGAACAAGGCGCTCGTGCCGGGGCTCGTGTTCCAGCACATCGCCCTCTGGGAGCACCGGTTCATGTGGTTCGCCAGCGTCGACTCCCGCACCGAGGCCGACCACGCCCGGGCACTCGAGAAGCACGGGATCACCGGCGAGCGCAACGAGGACGAGTGCCCGGGCCCCTTCAACTCGGGCATGTTCTCCGCGATGCTGCAGCGCGGCGACGTCAAGGGCCTGTTCGTCGGCCACGACCACATCAACACCTACGTCGGCGACTACTACGGCATCAAGCTCGGCTATGCGCCCGGCACCGGATTCGGCACCTACGGGCTGGGCGGCGACGAGGACCACCGCCTGCGGGGCGCGCGCGTGTTCCACCTCGATGAAGGCACCGAGGACGTCCTCGCCGGCACCGAGCTGCGCTTCGCGGCTGACTACGGCATCGACCTCAGCGCGGGGGCTCAGCCCGGGGAGCCGGCGGACTTCCCCGAGGGGATCAGCTGACCGCGTCGGCCCCGACTCGGGACCCTCTCGGTCCGAGCCAGCCAGCCGGCCTCGACGAGACGGGCGGCAGCTGGACGAAGCAACCGAGTGGTCTTCTCGGTGCTGGAGTACACGCTCCGGTGCGCATATCGTCGATAAGCACCGGTGCGCAGGACCTCGGTCGAGGACGTCGGGCGGGCCGGAGCAGAGGACGCCTTCCGTGCCGAGGACGAGACCGGCAGCGCATGATCCAGGAGTGAGCATGACGATCATCGGGTATCACGCATCCCACGAGCAGATCGCCCCCAGCACCCTGCTCGCCGACGTCCAGCGCGCCGAGGCGGTCGGGTTCGACGCCGCCCTGTGCTCGGACCACCTCGCACCCTGGGGAACGGCGCAGGGGGAGGCCGGCTTCGCGTGGAGCTGGCTCGGCGCCGCGATGGCGAGCACGACACTGCCCTTCGGCGTCGTCACAGCGCCCGGTCAGCGGTACCACCCCGTGGTCATCGCACAGGCCGTCGCCACCCTGGCCGAGATGTTCCCGGACCGGTTCTGGGCGGCCTACGGCAGCGGCGAGGCCGTCAACGAGCACGTCACAGGAGACCCCTGGCCCGACAAGGACACCCGGCGCCGGCGCGTGACGGCGTCGGTCGAGGCGATCCGCCGTCTGCTGGCGGGCGAGCAGGTCGACGTCGACGACGTCGTGCGGATCCACCAGGCACGGATCTGGAGCCGTCCGGCCACCCAGCCGCCCGCGATCGCCGCCTCCGCCAGCCCCGACAGCGCCCACTGGGCGGCGGGATGGGCCGACGGGATGATCACCGTCGGCATCGACCCGCAGAGCACCTCGCAGGTGCTCAGCGCCTACCGCGACGCCGGCGGCACGGGGGAGACCATGCTGCAGGCCCATGTCAGCCTGGCCCCGAGCGAGGACGAGGCACTGGCCATCGCCACCGACCAGTGGAAGCACGCCACCGCCTCGGCGACGATGTGGGACGTCGAGCAGCCCGAGGACTTCGACGCCCTCGCGGAGCCGACTCCCGAGGCGATGCGGTCCTCCGTGGCGATCGCCGGCTCGGTCGAGCAGCTCGCTGGGCAGCTGACCGCGGCGGGCCGAGGCTTCGACCACCTCTACATCCATCACGTCGGCCAGGACCAGAGCTACTTCCTGGATCGGGCCGACGGCCTGATCAGCGTCCTGAAGGAGACCCTATGAGGCCGGCCGACCGCAGCGACCTGTGGTGGCGATCCGCCGTCATCTACTGCCTGGACATCAAGAAGTACCAGGACTCCGATGGTGACGGGATCGGCGACATCGACGGTCTTCTCGACCGCATCGAGTATCTCGCCGATCTCGGCGTGACCTGCCTGTGGCTGATGCCGTTCCAACCCACGCCGGACCGGGACGACGGCTACGACGTCACCGACTACTTCGGCGTCGACAGCCGCCTGGGCGATCTCGGCCGGTTCGTCGAACTGATCCGCGTCGCCCACGACCGCGGCATCCGCGTGATCATCGACCTCGTCATCAACCACACCTCCGATCAGCACCCGTGGTTCGTCGATGCCCGCAGCAGCCGCGACGCCCGGCTCCGCGACTTCTACGTCTGGCAGGACGAGCCCACCGACGATGCCGGCAGCAACGTCTTCCCGACCGAGGAGGACGGCGTCTGGCAGTACGACGAGCAGACAGGGCAGTACTACCTCCACCACTTCCATCACCACCAGCCGGACCTCAACCACTCCAATCCCGAGGTCCGTTCGGAGATCTCGCGCATTCTCGGATTCTGGCTCGAACTCGGGGCCGACGGCTTCCGCATCGACGCGGTGCCGTTCCTGATCCACCCGCCCGGAGCGGGGAACCAGAGCGACCCCCACGCCTTCCTGCGCGAGCTGCGGCGGTTCGTCGCCCGGCGCTACGGCGGCGCGGCGCTGCTGGGCGAGGTGGGCCTGGACCACCAGGACCAGCTGGACTACTTCGGCAACCCGGGTGTGGAGCTGGACCTGCAGTTCGACTTCGAGACCGCCGAGGCAGCCTTCCTCTCCTTCGTCCGCCACGATCCCGCGCCGCTGGCGACAGTGCTGCGGGAGCTGCCCGCGGTCGACGTCAGTCAGGGCTGGGCCAGCTTCCTGCGCACCCATGACGAACTCAATCTCGAACTGCTCGGCGATGCCAAGGAGGAGGTCTTCGAGGCGCTCTCACCGGACCCGCGCCAGCGGGTGTACGGGCGGGGCATCGTGCGGCGACTGGCCCCGATGCTCGGCGGGGACCAGCGCAGGATCCGCCTGGCCTACAGCCTCCTGTTCTCCCTGCCCGGGGCACCGGTGCTCTACTACGGCGAGGAGATCGGGATGGGGGAGCCGGCCGGCACCGAGGACCGCTCCGGCGTGCGGACCTCGATGCAGTGGCACTCCGGGCGCAATGGCGGGTTCTCCACCGCGCGCCGCGACGACCTCGTGGAGCAGCTGCCCGAGGGCGACTACGGCCCCGAGCGTGTCAACGTCTACGACCAGCTGCACGATCCCGACTCCCTGCTGTCCTTCCTCAAGACGCTGATCGGTGAATACCGTGCGACCCCGGAGATCGCCTTCGGTGACCTCGCGGTCCTGGAGACAGGAGAGGGGAGCGCCCTCGCCCATGCCGCGGTCTCCGAGGGGGCCGTCTTCGTCGCCCTGCACAACTTCGCCGACCACGACTGCACGGCCACGGTCGATGTCGGTGCTCTGGCCGAGCAGATCGCATCGGCCGAGTTCCATGACCTCCTGCAGCCGGAGAGCGTGACCCGCCCGGAGAACGGACAGCTCCAGGTGGAGCTGGGGGCGTACGGATTCCGCTGGCTGCGAGCGACCCGAGTATGATGCGACCGGCCGGGCACGCCGGGATGGCGGCCCGGCGGGCGGAGAACCCGGTTCCTCGACGCTCGGAGGAGCACCATGGCGATGAGCCAGGCGAGCGCCATGGCGCTCTTGAGCATCCCGCCGGTGCGGGGACTCGTCTCGGTGGTGGCACTCCTGTTCACTGTCACGTTGCCGTTCCAGCCGGACCTGGGGATCGCCAGCCGGATCGGGTTGGCGCTGGTCCTCCTCCTGCTCAGCGCGGTGCCCTGGGCTGTCACTCTCAGAGGGTTCCTTCAGGACGTGCAGGAGCCGCGGCGTGTCGGTGGTGCCGTCATGATCGCCCAGCGGCCTCGTCGGCTCGCGATCGTGGTGTCCTGGATCGCCCTGGCGGTGCTGGTCGTCGCCATCGTGGTCCTCTGCGTTCTGGTCGGCGTCGGCACTGAAGGTCCCTCCGCGGGCCTCATGGCGGCCGGATCCGTGCTCGCCGCCGTCTTCGGACTCGCGGTGTCCTCGCTGCTGCCCCGGCTCAGCCGGTGGTACGCCGACGGAGCCGGGATCGTGGCCGTGTCCCCTGAGGGCCTGGCCGTCGTCCCGGACCACGGCGGGGACGCCACCACCTTTCCCTGGGATCGTGTCGGGCTGGTGCTGGGAGAGTCGCGGGCCGTCTCATCGCTGCCGCCCGATGTCGGCGCCGGGCTCGGGAAGCGCGTCCGCTGGCGGCCCGGGGCGCACACGGCGGTACGGCGCTGGACGCAGGAGGGTTTCGCTCCCACCGCCGCGGAGGTCCGTGGTCTCGGGTTGGATCCCGAGTGGTCTCAAGATCCGGAATCCGGGGTGGCGCCCCGCGCTGGGCAGTGGGTTCACATCGCGCTCATGAGTTGGGCAACCGCGGTCTGCGGGCTCCTGGGCGGGGCGATGATCGTGGCGGTCCTCCTGGGAAACGCGCCGTGGTGGGTCCTGGTCCTCCTCGCCTGGGCGCCCGTACTGGGCTTCGTGATCCTCGTCCCGAGACTGTGGCGCCTACTGCGCACCGTCGGGCGCCGAAGCGCCCGCGTGACGAGCGAGGGCTGGATCGATGTTCTGCACGGCCAGGGACTGGTGCCGTGGAAGCACATCGAGAGAATCGAGGTGGGCGGGCGCCACACCCTGGTGGTCGCTCGGATCGACGCACCGAAGTTCCGCGACAAGGACCTGGGGAATCGTCTGAACCATCGCGTGACCCGGGCCATGGAGAACTGGCCCATCAGGATCCCGAGCGCCGGGCCGCTGTTTCGTGAGACCGATCCACGATATCTCCCGTACCCGCCGGAGACGCGTGCCTTCACCCTGGTCGACGACGCCGAGCGAGTCGGGGGAGTGAAAGTCCGCCGGCGGCCGTGAGCGGCGACGGGGCGGGACTGAGAGCGACCCGGTCAGGACGATGTCGTCGCGAGCACCTCGAGCACGCTGTCGCCGTACTCGGCGAGCTTCTTCGCGCCGACCCCGCTGACCCCGCCGAGGGCGGCCACCGAACCGGGGCGGGCTTCGATGATCCCCACCAGCGTGGCGTCGGAGAAGACCATGTACGGGGCGATCTGCTTCTCCTTGGCCACGGAGGTGCGCCACGCGCGCAGCGCCTCGAAGACCTCGCGCTGACTGGGCTCGAGACCGTCGGCCGCTCGAGACGTCGCCCCGCCGCCCCAGGAGGAACCGCGGGAGGAGCTGCGCGAGCGCGATGGCTTCGTGGGCGTGCGGTCCACCGCGAGTTCGACGGTGACCTCGCTGCGCAGGACAGCCGGTGATTCAGGCCCCGGCACGAGCACGCCGTAGTCGCCGACGGCCTCGACGATGCGGCGGGCCAGCAGTTGGCGCAGCACCGTGCGCCACTCCTTCTCACTGAGTTCCGCGCCGATGCCCCAGACGCTGAGCTCATCGTGTCGGGACTGGCGGGAGCGCTCGTTCTCGCGGCCCAGCAGCACGTCGATCACCTGCCCGGAGCCGAACTTCTGATCGCGCTCGCGGTCGAGGCGGATGATTGCCGAGAGCAGCTTCTGGGCGGCGACGGTGGCGTCCCAGGTCTGCGGCGGGCTCAGGCAGGTGTCGCAGTTCCCGCACGGTTCGGAGTCCTGCCCGAAGTAGCGCAGCAGCTGCACGCGGCGGCAGGAGACGGTCTCGCACAGGGCGAGCATCGCGTCGAGGTGGGCGCGGGCGTTGCGCTTGAACTGCTCGTCGCCGTCCCCGGAGTCGATGAACCTGCGGAGGTTGACCAGGTCGCCCAGGCCGTAGGCCATCCATGCCGTCGACGGCAGCCCGTCACGGCCGGCCCTGCCCGTCTCCTGGTAGTAGCCCTCGATGGACTTGGGCAGATCCAGGTGGGCGACGAACCGGACGTCCGGCTTGTCGATGCCCATGCCGAAGGCGATCGTCGCCACGACGATCAGCCCCTCGGCCCGCAGGAACCGTTCCTGGTGATCCTGGCGCACCGCCGCGTCGAGCCCCGCGTGGTACGGCAGCGCCGGGATCCCGCGATCGGAGAGCCACTGGGCAGTGGCTTCGACGCTCTTGCGCGAGAGGCAGTAGACGATGCCCGACTCGCCCTCGTGCTCGGTCGTGATCAGGCGCAGCAGCTGCTCGCGCGGGGAGGCCTTGGGATCGATGCGGTACTGGATGTTGGGGCGGTCGAAGCTGGAGACGAAGTGGCGGGCGCCCTCCATCCGCAGCCGGTCGGTGATCTCTGCGTGGGTGGCCTCGGTGGCGGTGGCCGTCAGCGCGATCCGGGGCACGCCGGGGAATGCATCGGCCAGCACGGCCAGTCCCAGGTAGTCCGGCCGGAAATCGTGGCCCCACTGGGAGACGCAATGGGCTTCGTCGATCGCGATCAGGGAGAGCTCGGCGCGGCGCAGCAGATCGAGGGTGCGGGGGAGGACGAGACGCTCGGGCGCCATGTAGAGCAGATCGAGCTCGCCGGCCAGAAGCTGCTGTTCGACGGCCTGTGCCTCGTGCGGCTCGAGCGTGGAATTGAGGAAGGCGGCCCGGATCCCGACGGCTTCGAGCGCGGCGACCTGATCGGCCATCAGCGCGATGAGCGGGGAGACGACGATACCGGTGCCCTCGCGCAGCATGGCCGGGATCTGGTAGCACAGCGACTTGCCGCCGCCGGTGGGCATGAGCACGACCGCGTCGCCGCCGGAGGCGACGTGCTCGATGATGGCTGCCTGCTCGCCGCGGAAGGAGTCGTAGCCGAAGACGGTCGAGAGGATGCGCAGCGCCGGGTCGGTGGGGGAGCCGTTCGCCGGGGCGGAGTCGACGGCGACATGCCCGTCGGAAGTCAGGATCGGGTCGGCGGGGTGGGGCTCGTCCATGCTCACCACTGTATGGGGCACGGGCCGGCGTGGCGGACCGCGGTGGACCGGGCCATCATCCATCGTCCTCGTCGCTGGTGTCGTGTTCGCTGTCGTCCTCATCCTCCTCCTCGAAGTCCTCGTCATACGGTCCCCACCACTGGTGCTGACACGATGAGCACGTGCGGTCGGGGCCGATCATCGTGCAGCCGCCGAAGACCATCCACGCCGGTGCGGCCTCCACGTACAGCACGTCCGGCAGCCCTCGGACATGGTGGACGATCTCTCCCGAACCGCAGCTCGGGCACGTTCCACGCTCGGGGAACTCAAGCGGTCGGCCGACGCTGTCGCTCGGCTCGGGTGGAAGGATCATGGGAGCAGTCTGGCGCGAGGGTGTGACAACCGACTCGCCCACGCTCGACCCGACATCGTCCGTTCGGACGAAGACGTCGCGACGCTGCCATCGCACCATGGCGACATGGAGTCACCCGCCCGGTCCACACCGGTTCTGTCCGCATCGGCCCGTGCCGGGATCGTCCTGTGGGCAGTGCAGGTGCTGTACGTCCCGATCGAGTTGGCCGCCGCGGCGTGGAGCACCGCGCCCTACAGCCTGGCGCACAACACGATCAGCGATCTGGGCGCGGTCACCTGCACGTCGATTCCCTACCACTCGCAGCACGTCCCGGTCTGCTCCCCGGCTCACGTGGCCGTCAACGGTGCCTTCATCCTGTTCGGAGCGGCGATGGCGGTGGGCGCCGTGCTGCTGCGCCCGCAGCTGCCGACGGGAGCGATGATGACGGCGGCGGTGGCACTGTGGGTGATGACGGGCCTGTCGTCGATCGGTACCGGGTTGACGCCGCTGGATCAGCTGCTGACTCTGCACGTGATCGTCTCGCTCCCGGGCATCGTGCTCAGCGGCGTCGCCATGGCGCTGACCGGGGCCGTGCTGGCACGATCGTGGGATCCACGATGGTGCCGGCTCGTCGCGATCGGAGCGCTCAGCCTCGTCTCGGGTGTTGTCCTGCTGGTCAGGCTCGAGGTGCAGTGGGGCGGTCTGATCGAGCGCTTCGCACTGTGGCCGTCCTTCGCCGCATGCACGGTCGTGGCGCTGGCCGCGCTGCGCCGAGCTGGCGAGCCTGGGCGACCGGGACCGCGACAACGCGGCGCGGCGCGGAGGCGTGACATCGCGTCATGAGACCCCGGGCGTCCGTGCTGGGCAACTGCCTCGTCCTGCAGCGGACACTGCGCTCGATGGCCGGGCCCTGATCGGTGGGTCTCAGCCGCAGGTGTCGCAGACCCCGGTGTAGGGCATGGCGTAGAAGCAGGACGGGCAGATGGTCAGGACCTCTTCCCCCTTGGCGGGCGTCTTCTCGCGGGGCTGCGCGGTGGAGAGGTCGAACCCTTCGACCTGCTGATCCGGGCGGTCCGTCGGGGCGAGGCCCTTGCGGAACTGGACATACCCGGGATGGATGTACATCAGGGAGCGCCCGTTCTCGTCCTGCGCGGTGATGCTGCCGTTGGACTGGGTGCGGTAGAACGTCCGCGCCCCGATGCGATCGAAGTTCTCCCCGATCAGGCGGATGTCGGCGAGGGACCAGTTCGAGTTCCACGCGAGCGCCTCGTCACGGGTCATCCGGCGGCGGGTGGCAGAGAGAGTGTTCATCACCTAAGTAGAGCACGGCGTGCAAAGGCCGCCCGGCGAACCCGACGTGCTCTCTTGACGTATCAGTGTCGGTGTGCCGACTCATCGACGCTGGTCAGCGCGGAGGCTCGGCCGCGTGATCAGCGAGGCGAGTAGATCGCGCTCTCGGCCCCCGTCACGGCGGCCCAGTACCGGTCTCCGAACGACCAGTGCCACCACTCAGGTCGGTAGTTCACGAGGCCGGCACGGGTGAGGGCTGTTCCCAGCGTGTCGCGCCACCATCGCGCCTTCGCCGTGATGTTCCCGGAATCTGTGAAGCAGGCGCCGTCGCTCGCCTCGGGCGTGGCGTTGACCGGGCAGCCCAGATCCAGCTCCTGCCCGTCCTGGACCAGCGTGAGGTCCACTGCCGCGCCGCACGGATGCGGGGCGACGGCGGGAGGAGAGATGTGCTTGCTCGCCTCGACATGAACCCTCTGAGCGGACCAGTGGGGATGTTGCCCGGCGAGATCCTGGCAGCGTTGGTCGAAATATCGATGCTGCAGCTCGACGGGACGGTGGTCTTCGACGACCAGGATCCGGATCCCGTCCGGCAGGGCGCGCTGGGCGACCACGAGCCGATCGAGCACGCCGCGTCTGAGCGTGGCCCAGGCCCCTTCCGGATCCTCCTTGCGCCGGTCCAGCAGCAGGTCCGGAGCGGTCCGGATGTCGACCAGGTCGTCACCGCACTCGGTGACGGGTATATCGAGGAGCGTCGGATCCGAAAGCAGCAGCACACGGGCATCGTAGAACTCCCGGAACCCCGCACAGGTGCGGCGATAGGGACAAGGACTGGTCGGGGCGTATCGGTGAATTCTCGGCACGACCACTCCGCGGCCACGCCCGATTCGAGGGGTCGGCTGTCTGACCCCATTCGTACCTTTTCTCCTGAAGGCCCCAACCGGTAGGTGTTCGCCTCCGACATCGCGTCGGACGCCGATGCTCGTCGCAGATCCTGACCCTCGTCGAGCTCACGTATCCGCAGCAGGCCTCTTTTCTCAGCAGTAGCCCTGGCACGCCCGTGCCCAGGGCCCTCACCATGTACACAGAATGGAGTGCAGCTGTGAACAGCAATGCGCCCACGCCCGACGATCCGTCGGCCTCGAATCTGCCGCCCGCCCCGAATGTCGGCGCCGGTGCTCCCGGACCGCACCGCGATGACTCGGCTGCCGTCCCACCCAATGCCCCTGCGCCGTCGCGGAAGAAGAGAAGAGGATTGTTCGCTGCCGGCTGCGGGTGCATCGCTCTGTTCGTGGTGCTCGTCGGCGGCTGCTCCGCCATCGCCCTCTCAGGAAGTGGAGATCCTCAGCCGAGCGAAACGGAGACTGCGGTCGCCGAACCCGCCGACGTCGAGAACGTCGAGGAGCCTGCGGAGGCCGAGGCACCGGTCGACGACGCCCCGGCCGATGAGGACCCTGCGGAGGAGGCGGCAGCTGAGGGGGACGACGCGCCCACTGAGGAAGCCCCCGCCGAGGAGAAGGCGCCGGCCGAGGAGGAGGCGCCAGCTGAGGATGATGTCCCGGCGGAATACACCTCTGCGCTGAACAGCGCCCAGAGCTACTCCGATCTGCTGCACATGTCCAAGCAGGGGCTGTTCGACCAGCTCACCTCGGAGTACGCCGACCAGTTCTCCGATGAGGCGGCGCAGTACGCCGTGGACAACGTGGAGGCGGACTGGAACGCGAATGCGCTGGCCTCGGCCGAGAGCTACTCGGAGACCATGCACATGTCCAAGCAGGGAATCTACGACCAGCTCACCTCGGAGCACGGCGAGCAGTTCCTCCCCGAGGAGGCGCAGTACGCCATCGACACCATCGAGGCGGACTGGAACGAGAATGCGCTGGAGAGCGCCCGCTCGTATCGGGACACCATGGACATGTCGCCGGACGCCATCCATGATCAGCTGACCTCCGAATACGGCGAACAGTTCACGCAGGAACAGGCCGACTACGCGATCGAGCACCTGGACGACTGATCGCTTGCGCTCCCTGCCCGGCCGTCGAGGCGGGCAGGGGGCGGCGCTCCGTGTCGCCCTTCGCCGTGCGCCGTGCGCGACGCCGGGAAGGCTCTCGCGCCCCCGCCGATCACCACGAGAGTCATCACTGATCGCCCGGCACGCCGTACGACGGGGCCGACGTCGGATCGACCGCACGTGTGAGGTAGTCCTGCTTCTGCGGTAGCCACAGCTGGAGCAGACGCGTCAGGTCGGCGAGCGGGTCACCGCTGTCGTCGACCCGCAGGTCCGTGGTTCGCCACGCGACGTCTTCGACGACGGCGAGCCTCCGCAGCCGTCACGAAGTACGTCAGCTGGGTCAGGGAGAGGTCGCGTCTGTGCGCGGGTATCCGGTCGCCTCCTGGTCGCACGGGGATGCTCCAGCATGAGGCGTCGCCCGCGGCCGGGTCGGCGGGATGCGCGACAGGACCGATCCGGCAGGGCGCGGCGGTGGTCGGAGTGGCCTTCCGCACGCCCACCGTTACCTGGGGCTCACATTCGGCTCACAATGCGACGCAAAGCGTCACATTAGCCCCTGCATCACGTAGCGTTATGGACGACCGATCCGATGCATCGGGCCACTCCAGGCGCCTGCAGGCCTCCGCGAGACCTGTCGCCCCCGACGCCTTCGCCAGGGCACGGAGCGCAGCCCGGGCATCCGGGTGCCCCCATGCATCCACCGACCCACCTTCACGGAAGGACCCCCGTGGCTTCCCACGTCGTCGACATGCTGACCATCGGCAACAGCTTCAGCACCCCAGAGATGCGGGAGATCTGGAGCGAGGAGAATCGCCTGCGCTGTCAGCTGGACGTCGAGGCGGCCCTCGCCGCGGCCGAGGGTGCACTGGGTGTGATCCCGCGCGAGGCGGCCGACGCGATCGAGCGCGCGGCCCACGGCGACTTCGATCTCTCGGCAATCGCTGCCGAGGGTGCCAAGGCGATGCACTCGCTCAACGCCACGGTCACCGCTCTCCAGCACGCCTCGGGTGAGTACGGGGAATGGGTCCACTACGGCGTGACGACGCAGGACATCGTCGACACCGGCACCATCCTGCAGATCAAGGCCGCGATCGTCCCGCTGCGGCGGGACCTGACCGCTGTCGCAGTCGCACTGCGCGACCTCACTGCGGCGCACCGGGACACCCCGATGGCCGCGCGGACGCACTACGTGCAGGCATTGCCCACGACATTCGGATTCAAGACCGCCATCTGGCTGGACGAGGCCCTGCGCCACCTCGAAAGGTTCGACGGCGTCACCCCGGATGTGCTGACCGGCAACGTCTCAGGGGCCGTGGGCACCTACGCGTCCTTCCAGGGGCGCGGTCGCGAGATCGAGCGGGAGACGCTGCAGCGCCTGGAGCTGGCCACGCCGCGGATCGCCTGGCAGGCCGCCCGGGACCGCATCGCGGAGTACGCCACCGTGCTCGGACTGATCTCCACCACGCTCGGCAAGATCGCCACCGAGCTGTCCACCCTCATGCACAGCGAGATCGGCGAGGTCGAGGAGCCCTTCACTGCCGGCAAGATCGGGTCGACCACCATGCCGCACAAGCGCAATCCCGCACTGCTGGAGGGTGCCGCGGCGCTGACCGCGCCCATCAAGCACGCCATGGCGCTGGTCCTGGACGGCTCTGCGACCGTCCACGAGCGCGATGCGATCAGCTGGAGGGCGGAATGGATCGCCCTTCCCGAGATCCATCTCTACCTCTCGGCGCAGCTGAAGACGCTCGGCGGAATCCTGTCCGGGCTCGTCGTGCACGAGGACGCCATGGCGCGCAACCTTGAGCTGCAGGGCGGACTGATCCTCAGCGAGAAGGCCATGTTCGAGATCGGTCGCGAGCTGGGCAAGCAGACCGCGCACCAGATCGTGTACGACGCGTCGATGGCCGCGGTCGAGACCGGCCGGCACCTCGCCGACGTCCTCGCCGAGGACGAGCGTGTCGCCTCCCGCTTCGAGCCGACGATGATCCGTTCCTGGCTGGAGGCGGGCGCCTATCTCGGGGAGACCGGTGCGGCCATCGATGATGTCCTCGCCGCGGCCGACGCCGCCGGGCTGCCCGCCGGTGAGTCCACGAGGCCCGGCCCGGCCGGATCGGCACCGTCCGACGGATCCGCCTCGTGACCGGCTCCGAGACGGGACAGAGCGCGACCAGCCGGCCGGGGTTGGCTCGGCTCGAACAGATCCAGCCCGAGCGCGCCGATGAGTACCGTGATCTGCTGCAGGCCGCCTATTCAGCGAACGTCGAGCTCGGAGTGCATTTCGGTGCCTCGCAGGCCTCTCGAGACGATGTGCTGACGCATCTGCGCCAGAACATCGCCTACGGCACGTGCGACGAGAACGGCGCCCTCATCGCGACCGTCTCCCTGCGCATGCCGTGGGGACCGAACCCGGGGTATCTGGGGCTGCCGCACATCGGCTGGCTCGCCACCCGCCCGAGCCACGCCGGGCAGGGCCTGGCGCGTTCGCTCCTCAGCCAGCTGGAGCAGCAGGTTCTGATCGGTCAGCTCCATGCCCCGGCGGTCTCGCTGGGCACCGCCCAGGATCATCCCTGGCTGGGCGCGTACTACCGCCGGCTCGGCTTCGAGCCTGTCGGCAGCCGGGACCTCGGCCTCGGCCACATCACCGACTTCTACATCCGCCCCCTCGACGACGTCGCCTACGCCGGCTGGCAGGCACGTCACACCGAGCTCTTGAAAGGACTCTCCTCATGAAGCGACGCACCTTCACCCTCTCTGCGCTGGCCCTCCCGGCGCTGCTGGCGGCGTGCAGCGGTGGTGACTCCGGCGCCATCCGCGCCGGGTCCACCGGCCAGTCCTTCCCCAACAGCTACCAGCAGGACGGCACGCTCGTCGGATTCGACGTCGAGGCGATCGAGACCATCGCGGAGAACCTGGGCCGCAGCGTGGACTGGACCAATGCCGACTTCTCCGGCCTGATGGGACAGCTGGAGGCCCGCAAACTCGACACGATCGCCAACAACGTTGCCGTGACCGAGGAGCGCGCCGCGCAGTACGACTTCACCGATCCGTACGCCTACATGGGCGCCACGATCGTCACCACCGGCGACAACGACGAGCTCAACGAGCTCGAAGACATCGCCGGGCACACGATCGCCGGCGTGCTGGGATCGAACAACACCACTCATCTGGAGAACTGGATCTCCGAACACGGCGTGGACGTCGAGATCCGCACCTATGAGACACGCGATGGCGCCATGCAGGATCTGCTCTCCGGCCGCGTGGACGGGTACATCAACTCCACCGGCATCTTTCTCGCCGAGATGGCCGAGAACGGCACGGACCTGAAGTTCGTCGGAGACCCGATTGCCTGGGAGTCGGTGGCTTTCCCCTTCGAGAAGGGTTCCGAGCTGGTCGCTCAGTTCAACGAGCAGATCGCCGCGCTGCATGAGGACGGCACCCTGGTCGAGCTGTCCCAGAAGTACTACGGCGATGACGTGACCACGGAGCCAGAGGGTTACGAAGGGAGCTGATCGATGGATCTCGATCCGGCATACATGCTGGAGGTACTGCCCCAGCTGCTGAAGTTCCTGCCGATCACACTGTTGATCGCCGTCGCCTCGATGGTGTTCGCCATCCTGATCGGTCTGCTCGTCGCGCTGATCCGTTTCCTGCAGATCCCCGTGCTGGATCAGCTGGCCCAGCTGTACGTCTCTCTGTTCCGTGGGATCCCCACTCTGGTTCAGCTGTTCCTCATCTACTACGGGCTGCCGCAGCTGATCCCCTCGCTGTCGACCATGGACGCGCTGACCGCCGCGATCGTCGGGTTCTCCCTCAAGGAGTCCTCGTATCTCGCGGAGATCTTCCGCGCCGCCCTGACCAGCGTCGACAGCGGACAACTGGAAGCCGGTCTGGCGACGGGGATGACCGCGCCGCAGGTCTACCGGCGCTACATCATCCCTCAGGCCGCCTACAACGCCCTGCCGGCTACCGGCAACATCTTCATCTCCCTGCTCAAGGAGACCTCGGTGGCCTTCACTCTGGGCCTTACCGAGTTGTTCGCCGAGGCCAAGATCGTCGCCTCCGCATCCTTCCGGTTCTTCGAGACCTTCCTGGTTGTGGGGCTGGTGTACTGGCTCCTGGTGATCGCCTACTCCTGGCTGCAGGGCCGACTCGAGAAGCGCCTCAGCCGCGCCTACGTGAGGTGAACCCCGCATGATCGACGTCAAAGACCTCAGCAAGACTTTTCACGGCAGGTCCGGAGAGAACACCGTCCTAGACGGCGTGGATCTCCAGGTCGGGACCGGCGAGGTGGTCGCGATCATCGGGCCCTCCGGCTCGGGGAAGTCCACCCTGCTGCGCTGCCTGAACCTGCTGGAGGCCCCCGACACGGGGACCATCGGCATCGACGACGTCAGCGTCGTCGCGCCCCGCATCACGGGCCCTCAGAAGCGAGCGCTGCGCTCGAAGACAGCCATGGTGTTCCAGAGCTACAACCTCTTCCGCAATCGCACGGCGCTGCAGAATGTCATGGACCCGATGACCGCCGGCGGGACCTCGAAGGCGGACGCCGCCTCGCGGGCGCGCGAGCTCCTCGAGCGCGTGGGCATCGCCGAGACGACCATGCAGCAGTTCCCGGTGACGCTGTCCGGCGGGCAGCAGCAGCGTGTCTCGATCGCCCGTGCCCTGGGTGCGCAGCCCTCGGCGATCCTGCTGGACGAACCCACCAGCGCCTTGGACCCCGAACTGGTCGGGGAGGTGCTCGCCGTGATCCAGGACCTCGCAGAGCAGAACATCACCCTGGTCATCGTCACCCACGAGATGGCCTTCGCCGCCGACGTCGCCGATCGCGTGGTCTTCATCGATGGAGGCCGCATCGTCGAGGAGGGACCGGCTCGCGAGGTCATCTCGACCCCGCGCGAGGAGCGCACACAGCGGTTCCTGCGTGAGACCAGCGGTCCACGGCCGCCCGCGCCGGCGGCCGGACAGAGCGCCGAGGAGCCGGGGGAGGAAGCCCCGGGCCTGGGCCGCTCTCCACTGGATACGAGGGGTCCGCTGGGGTGAGCGTGAACGCTCCGGAGAGCGCCGACGAGTCCGTCCGGGACGCTCTCGCCCGGGCCGTGCACGAGGCCGACCCGTTCTCGGACCCCTCCTGCGCAGACTGGCTGCGGGACGCGGCCGGCACGGCGGTGGCCGATGTCATCGCCGCATCCTTCGCCGTCGACGCCGACCCGTCCGCCCGTGCAGATCGCGACGGGCTCCTGGACTGGGCCCTGGCCGAAGGCACCCCGGCAGACCCGCGGGCTGTGATCGGCAGCGGGCACGCCTTGTCACCATCGCGCGCAGCCCTGGTCGGCGGATTCCAGGCTCACCTGCTCGATCTCGACGACACCCATGAACTGGTTCGGGGCCACCCCTCCGCGGTGCTCGTGCCCGCCCTCCTCGCCCTGGCCGGCCCGGACGACCCGATCGACCGGCTGCTGGCCGCCTACACCGTCGGGCTGGAGGTGATGGCCCGACTCGGCGAGTCTCTCGGGCCGATGCACTACCAGGCGGGATGGCATCCCACCGGAACCGCCGGTGCGGTCGCGGCGGCGGCCGCCGGAGCGCACCTGCGCTCCCTGCCCGTCTCCCAGGTCGCCACAGCACTTTCCGTCGCCGCCTCGAGGGCCGGGGGTGTGCGTGCGCAGTTCGGCACCTCGGGTAAGCCGCTGCACGCCGGTCTCGCATCCCAGAGCGGCGTCGACGCCGTCGGCTGGGCCCAGGCGGGCCTCCGCACGGCCGAGGACGCCGTGCTCGGCCCCGCCGGGCTGCTCGCCGCTCACGGCGTCCCCGAGGAGGGACGGCGTGCGGTGGTGGCCGGTCTCGGGACGCCACGGATGGCCCGGGACGCCGTGGGCAGCGGCTCCGGTGCTCGGATCGACGGTTCCACCGGCCCGGCCCCCGGCACCGCCTGGGCGCTGCTGGACCCCGGTCTCTGGTTCAAGCGCTACCCCTTCTGCTCAGCAGCGATGGCCGCGTCGGATGCCGCCTTCGCCCTCGCGGCCGGGCTCGAGGGATCCGCCTCTGAGCGCGCACGAGAGATCGCCTCGGTGACCGTGCGGATGCGCCCGGGCGCTGATGCGGCACTGATCCATACGGCTCCGCGGACCGCAGAGGAAGCCCGCTTCAGCGTCGAGGCCGTCGTCGCCCTGATCCTCCTGGGTCACAAGCCTTCCCTCGAGCACCTCGCCGGAGGCAGCCTGGACCCGCTGGTCGCAGAGGTCGGCGCCCGGATCCGCCGGGAACACGTTCCCGCGCCCGCCGGAGCCCCTGGGCTCCGGAGCCAGGCGGGCCCCGCCGCGCCCGAGGATCCTCCCGTGTCAGGTGGTCCCGCCGGGTCGAGCAGCCCTGCCCGGGCTGGCGCCGGCCGTCGAGACTTCTGGACGGAGGTCGTGCTGCGCACCACCGATGGCCGCACCCTGACGGCGCATGCCGATCGGCCACTCGGGGCACCGAAGAACCCGCTGCCCGCGCCCGCCCTGCGCGACAAGCTGGTCGCAGCCACCGGTGATGCCGCCCGGGCTGACCGGATCCGCTCACTGCTCGGGGTCGACCACCGCGCAGGCGCGGACGTCGCCGTCCCCGGGACGCCCCCGGGCACGGACCGCCCCACTATCGTGCAGCTGGCCCCGCTGCTGCAGGACCCACCGCAGTACCCCGACGGAAGGAACCCCGGTGACCATCACCGCCGCCACCGATGAGCAGCTCGCCCTCGTTCAGGACGAGGCCGTGCGCATCACGCGCGATCTGATCCGCATCGACACCAGCAACTACGGCGGCCACGATCCGGCCACGTGGGGACCGGGGGAGCGCACGGCCGCTGACTACGTCGTCGCCCAGCTCGAAGAGGTCGGCCTGGCACCGGAGATCATCGAATCCCGGCCCGGCCGCGCGAACGTCGTCGTGCGGGTCCCGGGATCGGATCGCGAGCGCGGCGGTCTGGTCATCCACGGTCACCTCGATGTGGTGCCGGCTCACGCCGAGGACTGGTCAGTGGATCCTTTTGCCGCCGAGATCGTCGACGACGTCCTCTACGGCCGCGGCGCGGTGGACATGAAGGACATGGACGGCATGATCCTCGCCGTCGTCCGTCACCTCGCCCGAACCGGCCAGAAGCCGCCGCGCGACCTGGTGATCATCATGTTCGCCGACGAAGAGGCGGGCGGGACCTACGGATCGCGCTGGATGATCGCCAATCGCCCCGACGTGTTCGAGGGATGCACGGAGGCGATCAGCGAGGTGGGCGGTTACTCGATCACCCTTCCGGACCGGGCGACTGGGCAGGATGTGCGCGCCTACCTGCTCCAGACCGCGGAGAAGGGGTACGCGTGGATGCGGCTGCGAGCCACCGGCCGCGCCGGCCACGGCTCCGTACCCAACGACGAGAACGCGATCGTGCGTCTCTCGCGGGCCGTCGCGGCGATCGACGACCACGTCTTCCCGCGCGAGTACGTGGCGAGCGTCCGCACGCTGTTCGACCGGGTCACCTCGATCACCGGCACCCCATGGGACGAACAGGACGTCGAGTCCTTCCTGCCGCTGCTGGGTGGGGCCCGCCAGTTCGTCACCGGCACCCTCGCCGACAGCGCGAACGTGACCACCTTCCACGCCGGGTACAAGGGCAATGTCATCCCGCAGACGGCCGAGGCGGAGTTGGACTGCCGCTTCCTGCCCGGGCACCAGGACGACCTGTTGGCGCTGATCGACGAGCTCTCCGGCGAGCATGTCGAGGTGATCGTCGACAAGATCGGCATCTCGCTGGACGCGCCGCACGAGACGCCCTTCGTCGATGCGATGCACCGCTCCATCCTCGCCGAGGATCCGGGCGCCGAACTCGTGCCCTACTGCCTCAGCGCCGGCACCGACAACAAGCAGCTCGCGCAGATCGGCATCGACGGGTACGGCTTCGCTCCGCTGCAGCTGCCCGCCGACCTCGACTTCGCTCCGCTGTTCCACGGCATCGACGAGCGTGTCCCGGTCGACGCGATCCGGTTCGGTGCCCGCGTCCTGCTTCGGCTCGTCGCGGACTGCTGAATCCTGCACCACTGCGGACCGTGAGGGAGGCTCCCCGGCAAGGGAACGCTCCCGTCCGAGATCACGTGACGTCGAACGGGAGCGTCTGTGTGGGTCGTGCCCGGTCAGGCGTCTGATGCGCCTGGATTCTCGCTGTCCTCTTCCCAGACGAGCTCGGCGTCGACCTCGTTGCCGGTCATACCGGCTGCATCCTCGACCTCGTCGGCGTCGGTGTCGTCCGGCATCGGCTCGGTCTGGCGGAACTCCTCGACGTGGTCGGGCTGGGTGCCGTCGACCATGCCGCTGGTCTCGTGCTTGAGCTCGTCGTCGAGGTTCGGTCCGTTCTTGTCGCTTCCGCGCTGAATCATGGTGCTCTCCTTCTGCAGTGGAGCGCCGCTGTGGGTGGCGGCCTGCGTCGAGATCGGTGGCGGGAGGGCAACCCTTCGCTCAGACCCCCTTGCCGCCGGTGACCGGCAGCACCGCGCCCGAGACGTACGAGGACTGCTCCGAAGCCAGGTAGACGTAGGCCCCCGCCAGTTCGGCCGGCTGCCCGGCCCGCCCCAGCGGCGTGCTCTGACCGAACTCGGGCAGGGACTCGGGCCACCCGGTCGCCGGGATCAGCGGCGTCCAGATCGGGCCCGGAGCCACGGCGTTCACGCGGATGCCCTTGGGACCCAGCTCCTGAGCGAGTGCCTGGGTGAAGGCGACCTGCGCGGCCTTCGTCATCGCGTAGTCGATGAGCGTGGGGCTCGGCTGATACGCCTGGACGGAGGAGGTGGTGATGATCGAGTTGCCCTCCTGCAAGTGCGGCACGGCTGCTCGTGCCGTCCAGATCAGACCGTAGAGGTTCGTCTTGAAGACTCGATCGAACTCCTCGGTGGGCAGCTTGTCGAAGCCCTCGCGGTCCTTCTGATAGCCGGCGTTGAGCACGACGAGATCCAGGCGGCCCAGCTCGCTGACCGTGCGCTCGACGGCCTCTGTGCAGAACTGCTCATCACGGACGTCACCGGGGAGGCTCAGGCACTTCCGGCCCGCCTTCTCGACCCAGCTCTTGGTCTCGTCGGCATCTGTCTGCTCCTCGGGCAGATGCACGATCGCGACGTCGGCACCTTCGCGGGCATAGGCGATGGCGACGGCGCGCCCGATCCCGGAGTCGCCGCCTGTGATCAGAGCGACCTTGCCGGTGAGCTGATCGGTCCCGACATAGCTCTCCTCGCCGTGGTCGGGCTGGGCGGACATGTCACCGGTCAGCCCGGGCTGGGCCATGTCCTGCTTCTCGAAACCCTCCTCGCGGTGCTTACTGGTGGGGTCCTGGTTCGACGGATCGCTCATCGCGGTGCCTCTCTGCGTCATGTTCGGGTATACCTCGGTCCCGCACTGACTTGGATCCTATGAGCCCTGCATCACGGCACTCAAGATGTCGGAGTCCGTCGGAGACGGCGGCATGGAGACGGAGCATCGCTTCGGCACGAAAGAGGCACTGGATACCGTTACGACCGGGCGATTCGTGCCGGAAGGTCTCAGTGACGCGCCCGTCGACCGGCTGGTCGAGCTGTGGCCTGCGTTGGGCACGCGTTACGCGGGGAGGGAGCAACCTTCTCGACCACCGACCGGAGAGCGGATGCCCTCACGTCAGCTGCCGGATACGAACAGTCCGAACTGGGCCAGGATCGCGGAACCCGTGTAGGTGCCGATGAACACGAAGACCGCGGTGATCGCAACCTTCCACGATGTCTTGGACAGATCGATCAGTCGATCGGCGACGCTCACGCCGGCGAAGGCCAGAATCGGCGTGGTCAGCGAAAGGAAGTCAACACTGGCGATCGCCTCCACGAATCCGCTCCAGACGAGACAGCTGAACAGTGAGACCAGCGCTACCCATCCCAACACCGGGAAGCCCTTGACCACTGGAATGCCCGACAGCGTCATCAGGTCACCGATCACGAGACCGGCCAGCGAGAACAGCCACAGTGATGCGAGACCGGCGAGGGTGTGGCCGGAGATCGGCGTGGAAGCGGGATCGACCCACAGTTTCATCTGCTGGGTGAACAGCACCAGTGCAATCGAGAGCAGCAGCACGGCGGCGAACGTGACATAGCGGCGGCGCTCGAACAGGCTGCGGGCGTTCGCGGTCGTTGCCTGGGAACCGGCGACCGGCGACTGAGCACGAGCGCGATCCTCGGAGAGTCCTCCGCTGTCAGTGGCGGGATCGGGAGCAGTCACAGTCGGTCCTTCCCCCGCATGAGCAGGTTGTACATGAGGCGCTGCAGAGGAGCGGCGAGGAACACCATCGTGTAGGTGCCCAGGAAGCTGGTCAGCAGCTGGCTGGCGGCGGCGTACGAGACGATGGTTTCCTGCATGGCGGGACTCTGCGCGGCGAGAGTCGACGATGCCGCGGTCATCATGGACGCGGAACCGAGACCGGAGGCGATCGCCAGGGCGCGCACATCGAATCCGAGCCCGAGCAGTATCGGGGCGAACAGTGAGAAGAACACGGCGCCGAACAAGGTGCCGAGCAGGTACATCGAGAGCACACCGCGCCCAGGATCGGAATCCAGGCTGTACTTCTCGGAGATGTAGGCCAACTCGCCTTCCCGGCCCAGGCCCAGGGTCGAACCGATCGCGTGGCGGCGCAGACCGAGAGCGAGAGCGAGCGGCAGACCCAGCACGACGGTGCCCACGTTCCCGAGCTCTTGGATGAGGAAGACCCATCCGATCGAGAGGATTTCCCCGAGCTGGGGCGCGACGTCGGCCCCGTACCGCGCCATCAGCGGCAGCATGATGATGATCAGGAACGACGAGGAGAACTTCACGTTCCGTGGGGAGTAGATACGCCGCAGCAGCCCGCGGCGCCACACCGGCACGCCCAGAGCCATCGTCATGAGCACGGCGAACACCAGCGGTAGCACGGTGATCGTGATCGACGGAGTCAAGGGAATGACGCGCAGGCCGATGCCCTCCGCAATGATGATCACCACGACGACGAGGGCGATCAGCAGCACGAAGTCCAGGGCTCGGGCTAGTGGCCGCTCGGCAACAGGAGCGGACTGAGTCATGGCGGTCACGGTTCCTCCGTGGGGGTAGGGACGGGGGCCATTGCGCCGATCGCCGCGGCGTATTCCGTGAAGGAGCGCCAGTACAGGGGGTCGGGAAGGTGCCGGCCCATACGCAGCAGTGCGCGTACGAGTAGACGCGGCACCGCTTTCAGCACCGTCTCGGGGTCGACCAGGCGGAAGTCCTTGCCATGGATGGTGCCGTCGAAGCCGCCGTAGGACAGTTGCACCGTCGGCATCATGAACGACAGGTCGCCGGCATCTCCTGCTGCGGCGATCGCTCCGCGGTCCTCGATCAGCCGGGTGAAGTGGTCGTCGATCTCGAACGCCTCACGGAAGGCGCCGTTCATCGTGCGGTTCTGCACGAACGGCAGGTAGCCCATCTCCGTGGTGACGCTCGCTGTGCCGCCGAGCGCGGCTGCGCAGCCGTGAGCGGCGCGGTCCACGCGGGCGGCGACATCCGCGAGGTAGTCGAGGTCGGTCGAGCGAACATCGGTGCCTACGGTCGCGCGGTGCGGGATGACGTTCGTGGTCATGTCTGTGGAGGAGATGACGGGGTTCATCCGTACCAGCACGTCCTCGCGCAACTGCTGCCGGCCCAACCCGAGCGCCGTGGTGAACAGCGTGGCCATGGCATACGCGTTCGTACCACTGAAGGGGTCCAGGCCGGCGTGCGAGGCCGCACCATGGAATTCCACGGTCTTGTAGAGGAACCCGGCCAGGTCGCAGTCGATTTCGACGGTCGGCTCGGGCAACCGCCCACCGATCGCGTGCAGGCAGACGGCGGCGTCGATATCGTCGAACACGCCGAGCATCATCGCCTCGGGTTTGCCGCCGTACCAGGTGATCGCACCGTCCCGGCGCAGAACGCCGCGGGCAGGAAGATCCACGAACTCCTCGGCAGGCACGAACACGAAGCTGAGGTCGACATCCGCCTCTCGCCAGGCTTCGGTAGCCACCAGATGCGCGAAAGCAGCGAGCGCGATACCGACCTGGGTGTGGTGGCCGCAGGCGTGGACTGCGCCGCTCGCGGGGTCAGCATCCGGATGGGCGGGAGAGATCACAGCGTCAAGCTCGGCCACCACGGCGACGCGGCGGTGGTCCGGAGACGATGAGGGCAGGTCCACCTTCAGGCCGGTGGTGGAGAAGTGCTCGATCTCGAGTCCGCGCCCGTGACGCTGCAGGAACTGATCGACGAGCCCGGCGGTGTGATGCTCCTTGTATCCGAGTTCGGGGTGGCGCCACAGGTCGTCGACCAGATCGCGCACCTCCGGATAGATGTCATCGAGGGTCATGGGGGAGGGACTCCAGGAGGCGTGGACTGCACGACGCCGATCGGGCGCCGCACAACGTCGGGGATCCGCTGATCCTAGACCTAGCTGACGGAGCGACTAGGGGCCGCTCAGTATCTGAGGCAACCGATCACGCCTCAGTTCCGGCAGGGGCGAGAATCCGGGGAGATAGGACGCTCGACGTCAGGTCGACGATGACGGCCAGGTGCCGAGGTCGTGAACTGTCGAGGGCTTGGGGCCCGCGACGCCGGTGCCGTTCCTAGGCTGGCTCGCGCCCCTGTTCCCCTCCACCTCAGGAGATCCTCATGGCCCGCCCGATCGACCGTCGCACGCTCATCTCCGGCTTCGGCACCGCCGCCGCCGGGGCCACGGCCGCCGCTGCCTTCGCCGCACCCGCGGCCGCTGCTCCCGCCGCGCCTGGCAAGGGCGGCCCGAACCGGCCCCTGATCGGCAGGGCGACGCGTGGGCGTCTCCACGTGATGACGTTCAACATCCGCCTGGACCGCTCCACCGAGACGCAGCCGGGCGAACCCGACCACTGGCCGGACCGTCGGCCGATCCTGATCGACCTCCTCGAGCGCGAGCAGCCTTGTCTTCTCGGGGTCCAGGAAGCCAAGTATGCCCAGCTCAGCGCAGTGGAGGAAGCGCTGCCGCGTCATCGCATGGTGGGGTACGGCCGCCAGGGTGGGAGCAACGACGAGTACTCCGCCATCTTCTACGACGCACGGCGCTTCGACGTGCTCGCCTGGAACCAGTTCTGGCTCTCGGACACCCCGGACGTGATCGGCTCGGCCACCTGGGGCAACAACGTCACTCGCATCGTCGTGTGGGCGCGACTCAAGGACCTGGCCAGCGGCCAGGAGTTCGCCATGATCAACACCCACTTCGATCATGAGTCGGAGCCGGCCCGGATCAAGAGCGGCGAGGCCATGATCGAGCTGTTCGAGGGTGGTGAGCTCGATGAGCTGCCCACCATCGTCACCGGCGACTTCAATTCCATCGCCCATGACTCGGGGGCCTACACGACCCTGGTCACCGACGGCCCGACAGTCGACACCTGGGACAGCGCCGAACAGCAGGTCACTCCGGCGTGGGGCACGTTTCCCGGGTACGAGGAACCGGTCGAGGACGGTGAGCGCATCGACTGGGTGCTGACCACCGAGGACATCACCACCCACGAGGCCGCCATCAACGTCTCGCGGGACCGCGACGGTTCCTACCCCTCCGACCACGCTCCGGTCCAGGCGCTGATCTCTCTAACCTGACTCCCACGGACGCTCGGCCCGGTGCCGGTGCCGGTACCGGTGCCGGTGCCGGGCGTCGGTGCCGGGCGCCGGTTGTGACGGAGCGGAGGAGCGACGCCCTCGCCCTGCGCAGTGATACGAATCGATGGCGCGTCACGGTCGACCGCGGACCGCTGTTACTGCCCAGAGCCTGCGCGAACGGCAAGGCTTGGCACGCGGAGCTCTGCGGGCGCCCGCGTTCTCCGACTCTCCGAGCCTTGCGTCCACGCAGAAGCTGCGCCATGATGGCGGTCGTCGCAGCGAGCGGCCCACCCGATGTCGGGACGCGGGCATCGCTGCGCCAGATACAGCCAACCCATTCGCCATCGTCGACGACTGTCCCCGTTATCGATACGAATCGATACGCGTCGCGCACCACCCGACGTGAGACAGAGGAAGCAGGACGAAGATGTCTTCGAACTCCCGGCCACGACGCCCCCGTCCGCCCGCCCGGGCCCGTCCGGCGCGCCTCGAGGCGACCGCGCCGCCTCGCTCGGGCCTGACCCGTCGGGCTCTCGGCCTCGGTGCCGTGGCGGCCCCAGGGCTGCTGGGCCTGGCCGGGTGCGGATCCGGCGGCGGGACAGGAGATCCGGACTCCATCCGGATCGTGGACTACTACAACACCCCGGCCGATGACGTCGCCATCAACGGCACCTTCACCACCTGCGCCGAGGAGCTCGGTCTCAGCTTCTCCCGGGAGCGCGTACCCGGGGACCAGCTCATCGCCAAGGTCCTGCAGATGGGGTCCTCGCGCACCCTGCCGGACCTGCTGATGCTCGACAACCCCAACGTCCAGCAGGTCGCCGATTCCGGAGCTCTGGCACCGCTGTTGGATTACGGGATCACCACAGACGGGCTCACCGCGCCGGTCGCCGACCTGGGGATGTACGACGGGACCCTGTACGGCATCGCCCCGACCGTGAACACCATCGCTCTGTTCTACAACGTCCAGCTGCTCGAGGACGCGGGCGTCGAACCTCCCACGACCTGGGACGAGCTGCGCGCCGCCGCGGAGGCGCTGACCACCGAGGACCGCTACGGCTTCGCGTTCTCCGCGATCGCCAGCTACGAGGGCACGTTCCAGTTCATGCCGTTCATGTGGTCCAACGACGGCGACGAGACGGACCTGGACGGGGAGGGAGTGCTCGGAGCCTCCCGCTTCTGGTCAGATATGGTTCGCGATGGGCTCGCCTCGCGCTCGGTCGTGAACTGGGGCCAGGGCGATGTGATCGACCAGTTCAAGGCCGGCAACGCCGCGATGTGCATCAACGGGCCGTGGAACATCGCCGGCCTGACCGCGGACACCCCGGAGCTGGAGTGGGACGTGGTCACCATCCCGGTGCCCACCGCCGAGCACGACTCCGTCGCACCCCTGGGCGGCGAGGTGTGGACCGTTCCGATCACGGGGAACGAGGAGAAGCAGCGCAAGGCCGCCGAGCTGCTGAAGGCTTTCGTCGCTCCGGAGAATCAGCTGTACATGGCGGGGGAGCGCAACACGATCCCCGGTGACGCCGACGCTGCGGAGCGGTTCGCCGAGGAGAACCCCGACCTAAGGACCTTCGTCGACCAGGTCTCCTCCGCCCGCTCCCGCACGGCGCAGCTCGGCCCCGACTGGCCCCGCACCGCCAAGGCGATCTACACCGCCAACCAGCGGGTTCTGGTTGATGACACCGACCCGGCGGACGCGTTCGACGAAGCCACCAAGACCGTCAGCTGAGGAGATCGATGATGACCACCACCCAGCCCACCGCCGCGAGGTCGGGGCTCGCGGAGTCCGGCGGAGCGCCTCGGACGCCCAGGCGGCGCCGCCATCGCGGGGACCTCATGGTGCGCTACGCGTTCATCGCCCCGGCCGCGCTCTACATGGTCCTGTTCTTCGGATACCCGATCATCAAGAACGTCGTGATGAGCTTCCAGAACTACGACTTCGCGACGTTCTTCAACGGCCAGGCCCCGTTCGTCGGCCTCGACAACTACGCCGCCACGTTCTCCGATCCGATCTTCCTGCGGGCCCTGGGCAACACCGGACTGTTCACGGTCGGCTCCATCATCGGGCAGTTCGTGCTCGGCATGTGCCTGGCACTGTATTTCCGCAAGAAGTTCCCCCTGTCCGGGTTCCTGCGCTCGTTGCTGCTGCTGCCGTGGCTGCTGCCGATGATCGTCTCGGCAGCGGTGTGGCGATGGATCCTGGAGCAGGACAACGGGGCACTGAACGAGTTCCTCACCGGGATCGGACTGATCTCCGACCCGATCCCCTGGCTGAACAGCTCCGATACAGCGCTGATCGCCGTGATCATCGTGAACATCTGGCTCGGCATCCCGTTCAACGTGGTCCTGCTCTACAGCGGCCTGCAATCCATTCCCGATGAGCTCTACGAGGCCGGCCAGCTCGATGGCGCCACGGGCTGGACGTCGTTCTGGAACATCACCCTGCCGATGCTGCGGCCGGTCGTCAGCGTGGTGCTGCTGCTCGGGGTGATCTACACGATCAAGGTCCTCGACCTGATCATCGGACTGACCGGCGGCGGCCCGGCCAACGCCACCCAGACCCTCGCCACCCGCAGCTACGAGATGTCCTTCGTCGAGTTCGACTTCGGTCAGGGCGCCGCGCTCAGCAACATCCTGATCCTCATCGCCCTGGCCTTCAGCCTCGTCTACCTGCGCGCCAACGCCCGCGCCGAGAAGAACGGATGACCCCGATGAGCACCGCCGCTCCCGTCTCGCCCGCCGGTCACTCCGCAGGGCCCGCCCTCTCCGGCGCCCCGCGCCGCACCCGACCGGGCCGCTCCTACCTCCACACCGTGATCGGCATCGTCCTGGTCGCGATCATGCTGTTCCCGGTCTACTGGATGGTCAACGCCTCCCTCGCCCCGGCGGGCAACAGCCTGAACATCCAATGGCTCCCGCTGAACCCGGACTTCTCGGGCTACTCCCGCGCGATCGCCGATCAGGGCCCGAACCTCATCACCTCGCTGATCGTCGCGATCGGCGCGTGCGCCCTGTCCGTCGTGATCGCGGCCCCGTGCGCCTATGCGCTCGCCCAGTTCCGCATCCGGGGCACCGCGGCGCTGCTGTTCTTCGTGCTGATCAGCCAGATGATTCCCGGCATCGTCATCGCCAACGCGCTGTACACCGTCTACACGCCGCTGGGGATGGTGAACTCGATCCCAGGCCTGATCCTGGCCGACGCCTCGCAGGGCATCCCGTTCGCGATCCTCATCATGCGCGCCTACCTCGAGACGTTCCCGGCCTCCATCGTCGAAGCCGCTCGCGTCGACGGCTGCGGTCACGTGAGGGCGTTCTGGTCGATCGTGATGCCGGTCAGCCGCAACTCGCTGATCACCGCTGGCATCTTCTCGTTCCTGTTCGCCTGGAGCGACTTCCTGATGGCCCTGACCCTGACCACGGGCGAATCGATCCGGCCCGTGACGCTGGGCCTGTACACCTACATCGGCACCAACGACACCGACTGGAGCGCCGTGATGTCCACGGCGGTGCTGTCCTCGCTGCCCGCGGTGATCCTCATGATCGTCGCCCAGAAGTACGTGGCCGCCGGTGCCACGGGCGGCGCCGTGAAATAGGCCCGACCCTCTCCACCATCCCCTTCGAAAGGACAACCCATGTCGACCCCTGCTGCATCGTCCTCCGCCTCCGCTACCGCACCGCCTCTGCGCGTGACCGTGTGGGGCGAGAACCGCCACGAGAAGCGCGACCAGCGCGTCCGGGACATCTACCCCGACGGAATGCACACCGCCATCCGTGACGGCATCGTCGAGCACCACGGCCAGGACGTCACCACGCGCATCGCACTGCTCGATGACCCCGAGCACGGACTGAGCGAGGAGGTGCTGGCCGAGACCGATGTGCTGACCTGGTGGGGCCATATGGCTCACGACGAGGTCTCCGACGAGGTCGCCGAGCGCGTGCAGAAGCACGTGCTGGCCGGCATGGGGCTGGTCGTGCTGCACTCCGGGCACTGGTCCAAGCCCTTCACCCGCCTCATGGGCACCACCTGCACCCTGCGCTGGCGCAACGAGGCCGACCGCGAGCTGGTGTGGACCGTCAACCCCAGCCACCCCATCGCCGAAGGCATCCCGCACCCGATCATCATTCCCGAGCAGGAGATGTACGGGGAGCACTTCGACATCCCCGTGCCCGACGAGCTCGTGTTCGTCTCCTCCTTCAGCGGCGGCGAGGTATTCCGCTCCGGGTGCACGTTCCGCCGTGGCAAGGGCAAGATCTTCTACTTCAGCCCCGGCGACCAGGACTACCCCGTCTACCAGCAGCCCGAGGTACGCCGTGTGATCGCCAACGGGGTCGGGTGGGCCCGGCCGGCCGTCGCGGACCGCCAGGTGCCGGTGCTGGACCGCTTCGAGACGGAATGGTTCGTCAAGGGGACCGCGGGCCAGGGTGTGGGTGACGCCGCGGCCGCCGGGAAGGGCGCATGAGCGCCGCCGACAGGTCTGCACATGAGGGGTCCCGTACAGATGCCGGGACGACCGCGGCCACCGGCGACGAGCACTCGCCCGTGAGAGTCGTCGTCGTCGGCGCCGGCGGGATGGGGCGGGCATGGATCCGTACCGTGCTCGCCTCCGAGGCCGCGCAGCTCGTCGGCGTCGCCGACGTGATCGACGGGACCGCCAAGAACGCCGTCACCGACGTGGTCCCCGAGCACGAACGCCCGGGGATCCTCGCCGGCACGGATCCGCTGGCCATTGCTCGCCAGTCGGGCGCCGATGCGCTCATCGACGTGACGATCCCGGCCGCGCACCACCCGGTCACCGCCGACGCCCTCCACGCCGGCTACCCGGTGCTGGGGGAGAAGCCCTGCGCGGCCACCCTCGCCGAGGCCGTCTCGCTGGCCGGTCACGCCGAGACCACGGGGAAGCTGTTCATGGTCTCCCAGTCCCGCCGCAACAACCCGCACCTGCACGAGGCCCGGCGCCTCGCCGACGAGCTCGGCGGCGCCGGGATCCTCGACACGCAGTTCTACCGGGCGCCGCGCTTCGGCGGTTTCCGCGAGGAGATGTCCCATCCGCTGATCATCGACATGGCGATCCATGCGTTCGACGCCGGGCGCGTCCTCGTGGACGGCAACCCCGTCTCGGTCACCGCGAACTCATCGAACCCGCCATGGAGCTGGTACGCGGGCGACGCGGCCGCCACCGTGGTGATCACCTACGACAGCGGCGCGGTGCATACGTACAGCGGCTCCTGGTGCGCGCCGGGCCGGGAGACGAGCTGGAACGGTGAATGGACGATCAGCTGCCCGCGGGGATCCGTCGCCTGGGACGGTGAGCGGCCACCGTCGGCCCAGAGCGAAGGTGCGGACCCGGTGAGCGGCCGCGAACCGTCGGCCGGGGCCCGCTGGGAGCTGGACGCATCCCTCGCCGAGTTCTGCGAGGCGCTGCGCACCGGGGCGAGGCCGGCGAGCGAGGTCCACGGCAACATATGGACCCAGGCGATCGTCGAGGCGGCCGTGCGCGCGGCGGACGAGGGTCGCAGCGTCCAGCTTGCCGAGGTGCTGGATGAGGCGCTCGAGTCCGCCCGCTTCCTGGATGCGGCCGACGGGCGCAGCACGGCGCTGGCCACGTGGAAGACTGGCACCTCCGGTCTGAGCATGCACTAGCTCGACGGGCGCAGCATCGCGACGATGGGGGAGGAGCCGCACCCGTGAGGAAGAAGCCGCCGACGAGCCAGGACGTCGCCCGTCTGGCCGGTGTCTCCCAATCGACGGTGAGCTACGTGCTCACCGGCTCCCGCCCCATCTCCGAGGCCACCCGCCGGCGGGTCGAGGACGCGATCGACAAGCTCGGCTACCACCCCAATTCCGGTGCCCGCACCCTGCGCTCCCAGCGCAGCGGCGTGATCGGACTGATGGTCCCTGAGGCCGACGCGGACGATGGCGTGCTGATGATGTTCATCGGCGCCATCGCCCGTGAGGCCCAGCGCTACGGCTACGACATCCTGCTGGTGACCGCGCAGGAGGGCGCGCGCGGCATCGATCGCGTGGTCCGCACTGGCGTGTGTGAGGCGCTGATCCTCATGGAGCTGGGCCGGCACGACGAGCGTGTGAACGCTGTGATCGATTCCGGTCTGCCGTTCGTGACCATCGGCAAGCCGGACGAGTTCCCCCACGGATCCGTCGTCGATCTGGACTTCGAGCTGCTGGGCCGCATGATCGTCGATCGCGCGGTCGAGGAGAGGTGCGCCCGCCTGCTGCTGTTCGGTGCCCCCGGGAGAAAGCGCGAGCGCAATGATGTCGCCCGCTTCCTCGCCGGCATCGAGGACTACGCCGACGAGACCGACCTCGACGTGGTTCTCGACGCCGGGCCGCTGGCGAAGATCCCCCACCGGGCTCTGCGGCTGACGCGGCCCGGTGAGCGCACGGCCCTGTTCGGGATCACCGGGGTGCGCCAGGCGCTGTTCGCCATGGCCGCCGATGGCGCGCTGGTCGATGACACCCGCATGCTGATCGCGCTGAGCGGAGAGGACCTTCGGGACGTCAGCCCGCTGCTGGCCGCCGTGCCCCAGATCGACCCGCGGCGCGTCGAGATCAGCGAGCTCGCGGTCCAGGAGCTCGTGCGTCTGCTGCGCGTGGACGGAGCCGGGCCCCGCACCACGCTGGTCGAGCCGAGGTGGCTGGAGGGGTGAGCGGCCCGGATCGGTATCGCGCGGCAGGTGTGCCTGACATGATCAGCACATGAGCCCCGCACCGCGCAGTACGCGTCTAACTTCGATGACGAACAGACAGGTCGAGGACGCCGCGGTCGAATTCGTGACCGCGTACGAAGCAGCCGCAGGCCGGACGGCACGCGACACCCGCCATGTGCCCGGCAGCCCCGCCGACATGGTCAGCACCGACGACGGGACGGGCGAGGAGCGGCTGATCGAGGTCAAGGCCTACGGAAAATCCGCTCGCGGCGATGACCTCTGGCTCGAGGAGCCCCAGGTGGAGACCGGGCGGACCCAACGCAACTTCCATCTCTACGTGGTCGACAACGTCCGCTCCGGTGATCCGCTGCGGATGCGGCTGCTCGACCTCTCGGGTGACATGCTGAGCGAGCGGCTCGCGGCGGCGAAGAAGCGGACCTACTACACGGTGCCGTTCCCCGTCTCCGTCTACGACTCCCTGGCAGGGCGAGCCGCGACCTGCGCGATCGTCTGGCGGATCATGGACGCGGTGGCGGTGCTCCACGAGCGCGGCTACCACCGGATCAGATTCCTCCCCACCCTGTCCCCGTCGGGCATGCACCTGCGTGTGCACGTCGGGCGGGACGCTGAGGTGGGCGACTCCCTCGACCAGCTGCGGGACGTCATGAAGGTTGCTCGCGGCTCGTTCGGCGGAGATCTCCGCGATGAGTGGAGCTTCGCGGAGTCGACACTGGTCACCCGGACCAGTGCCGAGACGATCGCAGACCGAATCCTCGCCGTGATCCCGCCGGTCGAGGCCACCAGTGACGATCCGGGGTACGTCGCCTGGTTCTCGGGCCTGCTGCGTCGCAGCCGTGCGCTCGGCGAACTCCCGGTCGCCTCGCAGGGCCGCGACCTCGTCGCCGGAGGCGACACCGGTGGCGCCGGCACGGACATGTGGTTCATCGGCGACGTGCAGCACACCGGCCCGCCGGCACGCCTGGCCTGATCTCACAGCGACTGTGCCGGTCGAACATCGAGGTCCGGGCGATGTGCTCGGGGTCACGTGTCCGGACCTTATAGTGCAGCTTCTGGCGGGCATAAGGTGAATCTATGAGCCGAATCAATTCCGCCCTGGAAGCCGATCAGATTCTCGATGCCATTCTTCGTGACTCGCCCGACGAGCAGGGCTCGCTCGCTGACCTGACGCCCGAGGTTCTGGCCGGGACGCGCGAGGCATATGACGCGCTGTACCGGCGCGAACAGCCGCTGCCTCTGCCCGTGCTGCATGCCCTCGCCGCCGTGGTCGCCGATTGGCAGGGGAGCGGTCCTCTGGCGGACTGGCACCGCGCCAAGGGAGCGGATCCACGGATCACCGCGGCCGACCCGATCCGCAGCGAGGTCCACGGCCTCAGCGCCGCCACCGTCCAGGCGCTGCGCGACCACGTCGACGGGTTGTCCCTCTCGCCGGCCCTCACGACCGCTCGTGACCATGAAGGCCTCGCCGCGGCAGGCGTCGGCGTGCCGGTGGTGGTGCTGGTCAGTCGACTGGTGGCCTTCGAGACCCATCTCCAGCGCCTCGTGACCGATCTCGCCGCCCGACACGGGAAGCCCGTCCCGGCCGCCGATGCGCCGACTCGCCCGTCGCTCACGCGGACCCCGATAGACGCTGCGGCGTGAATACCCGGGCCTCTTGTCGATAACGGTCAGGCACACTGGTCGGGTGCCCTCATCACGAACGCAGAGAAGCGCCGGGCTCCTCGTCCACCGCACCAGGAGCAACGGGCTCGAAGTGCTCATCGTCCATCCCGGCGGACCGCTGTGGGCCGCGAAGGATGCCGGCGCCTGGTCCCTGCCCAAAGGGCTGTACGACCCCGACGAGGAGCCTGTGGCCGCGGCGCGGCGCGAGTTCGCCGAGGAGATGGGCAGCCCGCCGCCCGACGGTCCGGTGCTCGACCTCGGCGAGGTGCGGCTGAAGAGCGGAAAGATCGTGACCGGCTACGCGGTCGAAGGCGATGTCGACGTCACGACGGTCCAGAGCAACACGTTCGAGATGACCTGGCCACCGAGATCCGGGCGCGTCCAGAGCTTCCCCGAGGTCGACCGGGCGATGTGGTGCTCACCAGATGTTGCGCGCGAGAAGCTGAACCCGGCTCAGGTGGCCTTCGTGGAGAGACTGGAGGCGGCGCTCAGCGAACAGTGAGCTGGCTCGCGGGGCCGACGCGGAATGCTCCTCGTACGGGCGGGAATCGCGGAAAGGCCCGTTGCCGGGACCCCAGCGCCCGAGGGCAGGACGAAGCCGCAACTGTTCCTCCCCAACCACTACGCGTCCACAGGCCCCTACGAGCGGGATCGGCGGCTTGCCACACTCGCCGCATGCTCGACGAACACCCGGACCGGCCCGATGCCGACGACGACCTCGATGCCGCTCGTGAGGGCGGCTCATCCGGGCCCGTCGGTCGCGACCACGGCTTGTGGTCCGGGATCCGCCCTGCGCAGATGGATCTGCAGCCCTGGCAGTGGGAACGCGCCGGGCAGGAGCTGGAGCACGGGGTGATCCCGGCGTGCGCGACGCCTTCCAAACACCTGCGCGCTGAGCTGGTCTTTCCCGACGGCACCACGGCACACGTGCAGAATCCGCTGTACGTGGCAGGTTCACCCTCGCAGTGCTCATGCGGCCGCGGCCGATGCCAGCACGTGGCCACGGCCCTGCGTGCCCTGGCTGAAGGCCGTACGCGCACGCTCTGGCGTGAGCCCGTGAGCGCCGCGCTGGAGGGTCGCGACCGACGCGCTTCGTCGACCGGCGGCCGCCCGGCGGACACACCGGTGGTGACCGGGCTGGTGATCGGGACCATCGACCGCCCCGGTACCTACGCGGACTGCGGCGTGGCGGTGCGGCCGTCGCGTCGGACCCAGAAAGGCACGTGGCACCAGACCCTCGGTTGGGACGAGATCCGCAAGAACCTCGACGCATTGCCGCCCGAGCAGCAATCCGTGCTGCGCACCCTGATGCGGTTTCGCACGCTCGAAGCCCGGGAAGTGCCGCTGGATCACGTCGGCCCGGAGATCTGGTCCCTGTTGGAGAGCGCGGTCGACGTCGGACTCGAGGTCGAGGCCGAGGGCGATCTGCACCTGGATCGGGAGCCGGTGATATTCGAGACCAGAGTGGCTGCGGCCGGCGACGGGCTGACGGTGCGCGCCCAGCCGGTGTGGCCCCGGAGCCGGGGCATCCGGCGATGGCGACTGCTGGGACGGCCGGTGCATGCCGTGCTGGCCACCGCGACGGAGAACACCGTGGTGGCCCCGGTCGTGGCTGATCCCTCTCTCATCGCGCTCGCCCAGCAGGGCGATCTCTGGGTTCCCCGCGGAGATATCGACGACTTCACCGAAAGGGCATTGCCGACCTTGCGAGATGTGGCACCGGTGCACGTCCAGCGCAGCCCAGTCCACTCGCCCGGGGAACTCAGCGGTCAACCTCCGGAGCTTCCCGGCCCCATCCTGCTGGTCGCGACCCTGACGTCACGCTCGACGCACGGACTCCGACTCACCTGGGGGTGGACATACGGGGGAGGCGACGGAATGCGCCATGTCTTCGAGCTCGCGCCTTCGATCGACGGCGGGCGACGTCCCGGCGACGAACTCGAGACCTTGGCACGACTGAAGCGCGATATCGACGGCCTCGAGCGCTGGCTCGACCGTGCCCCGCGCGACCTCGACCTCGTCGAGGCGTGCCGCTTCTCGCTCACCGTCCAGCGTGCTCTGTCCGAGCACGACCTCGCGATCGTGCTGACCACGGAGGACGCGCCCGAATTCGTCGAGGAGGAGCAGCCGACGATCGACTGGGACATCATCCAGACCGACCGGCGGGATTGGCTCGACCTGTCCGGTGCTATCAGGGTCGGCGACGAGCGGGTAGCGGTCAGTACCCTGATCCATGCCCTGCTGAGCGGCGAACCGCTGCTGGTCACACCCGCAGGCCACTACCTCGACCTGTTCACACCGCAGATGGCGGCGCTGCGCCGGCTGCTCGAGAGGGCGGCCGCGCTTCCGGACGAGGGCCGGCTGCGCATCAATCGACACGACCTCGACCTCCTGGAAGAGCTGCACGACCTCTCGAGGTTGCAGCGCGAGGCGGAGCAGTGGCGCGAGGGGCTCGGCGCCGTCATCCCGGCCGACCTCTCCGAGGAACCGCTCGACGAGGGCGTCCACGCCACCCTGCGCCCCTATCAACTGGAGGGCTACCAGTGGCTGTCTGCCAGATGGGACGTCGGGCTCGGCGGGATCCTGGCGGACGACATGGGGCTGGGCAAGACCCTCCAGCTGCTGGCGGCGATCCGTCGACACCGGCGCCGCGACGAGCGACCCGTGCTGGTGGCGGCACCGCGCTCCGTGCTGTCCACGTGGGCGCAGCAGAGCGAGCTGTTCACTCCCGACCTGCGGGTACGGGTGATCACCCAGCGCCTGCCCGGGGCGGTGGCCGACGAGGAGCCGGCCGACGTCTACGTCGTCTCCCACCAGCTGCTGCGCCTGGATGAGGACGTCTACAGCGGTGTCGACTGGGCAGCTGTGGTGCTCGACGAGGCCCAGGCGGCGAAGAATCCGCTCTCGCGCTTGCACCGCACCGTGAGGCACTTGAGGCGCGAGGTCACCTTCGCGATCACCGGCACTCCGGTCGAGAACTCGCTGCAGGACGTGTGGGCGCTGCTGGCCCTGACGGCGCCGGGGCTGCTGCCCTCGCTGGCGGAGTTCAACGCCACCTGGCGCAAGCCGATCGAGAAGGCCGGCGACGCCCAGCTCCTGGCGGAGCTGCGCACGCGCATCGCTCCGTCGATGCTGCGACGCACCAAGGAACTGGTCGCGACCGATCTTCCCCAGAAGTCCGAGGACGTGCTGACACAGCCCCTGCATCCGCAGGCCGCCGACCATTATTCCCGCGTCCTGAACCGGGAGCGCCTGCGGATCATGGGCCTGCTCGCCGATCCTGACCGGAATCGCGTCGAGATCCTCGCCTGCCTGACCCGACTGCGGCTGCTCGCCACGGATCCCGGCACCGTCGAGGAGCCCTCCGCCAAGACCGCAGAACTCGTCGAACGGCTGCGCGAGACCTCGGCCACAGGGCACCGCGCACTGGTGTTCAGCCAGTTCACCGGCCACCTCAAGATCGTCCAGGCGATCCTCGAGGGCGCCGGGATCAGCACCAGTTACCTCGATGGCACCACAAGGGATCGAGAACGCGTGCTCGAGGAGTTCCGCCACGGGGACCAGGACGCCTTCCTCATCAGCCTCAAGGCCGGTGGGTCCGGAATCACCCTGACCGAGGCCGACTACGTCTTCCTGCTGGACCCGTGGTGGAACCCCGCGGTGGAGGAACAGGCCGTGGACCGCACCCACCGGATCGGCCAGACCTCACCGGTCAGCGTCTACCGGTTCGTCGCCTCCGGCACGATCGAGGAGAAGGTCCTGACCCTGCAGGACGAGAAGCGGCGGTTGGCCCGGTCGGTGCTGCAGGCAGACGGCACGGCCCCGGCGCTGCTCGATCCCGCACGGATCCGCGAACTTCTGGAGCCGTGAGCGGGCCGCGCAGCTGCGTGTCACGACGGGAACGACGCGAGCAGTGAACGGGGACGACGCGAGCAGTGAACGGGGACGACCGTCGCGAGCAGTGAACGCGGAGGGCTGTCGCCCGGGCTCAGATGTCGCGGAAGGTCTCGATCCGAGCACCCAAAGCGTTCAGCCGCTCGGCAAGATCCTCGTAACCGCGATTGATGACGTAGACGCTGCGCAGCACCGAGGTGCCCTTCGCGGCGAGCATCGCCAGCAGGATCACCACGGCCGGCCGCAGAGCCGGCGGGCACACGATCTCCGTGCCGCTCCAATGCGTCGGGCCCTCGATCAGCACCCGGTGCGGATCCATGAGCTTGATGTTGGCCCCGAGCTTGGTCAGCTCGGTGAGGTAGATCGCCCGGTTCTCGTAGACCCAGTCGTGCAGCAGCGTCTGCCCCTCCGCCGTTGCGGCGATCACGGCGAAGAAGGGAAGGTTGTCGATGTTCAAGCCGGGGAACGGCATCGGGTGGATCTTGTCGATGGGGGCTTTGAGATCCGAGGGCTGGGTGGTGATGTCCACCAGACGCGTCTGCCCGTTGCGGGCCACGTACTCTGCGGAGCGGTCGTAGCGGAAGCCCATCTCCTCGAGGATCGCCAGCTCGATCTCCATGAACTCGATCGGGACGCGCTGCACCGTGATGCTCGAGCGGGTCACGATCGCGGCGGTGATCAGGCTCATGGCCTCGATCGGGTCCTCGCTGGGGGCGTACTCGACATCGGTGCGGATGTCGGAGGCACCGTGGATCGTCAGCGTGGTGGTGCCGATGCCCTCGATCCGCACGCCGAGCTTCTCGAGGAAGAAGCACAGGTCCTGGACCATGTAGTTGGGGCTGGCGTTGCGGATGACCGTCTCGCCCTCGTACGTGGCTGCTGCCAGCAGCGCGTTCTCGGTCACCGTGTCACCGCGTTCGGTGAGCACGATGGGACGGCGCGGACCGACACCCGGCGTCGCCGTAGCCTGGTAATGACCCTCGGTGGCTACGACGTCCAGGCCGAAGGGCCGCAGGGCGGTCATGTGCGGTTCGACGGTGCGGGTACCGAGGTCGCAGCCGCCGGCGTAGGGAAGCTGGAACTTCTCGGCGCGGTGCATGAGCGGGCCCAGGAACATGATGATGCTGCGCGTGCGGCGGGCAGCGTCGGCATCGATGGACGCGAGATCGAGCTGCTCGGGAACATGCAGCTCGAGATCGTTCTCGGCATTGAGCCAGCGCGCCTTCACGCCGATGGAGGTGAGCACCTCGAGCAGGCGATTGACCTCCTCGATCCGGGCCACTCGGCGCAGGACGGTCGTGCCGGTATTCAGCAGCGAGGCGCACAGCAGGGCCACGCCGGCGTTCTTGCTGGTCTTGACCTCGATCGAACCGCTGAGGGTCGTCTGCCCCTGCACGCGCAGGTGGCTGGGGCCGGAGGTGCCGAGCCCGACCAGCTCCGAGTCCAGAGCGGAACCGATCTTCGAGACAGTCTCCAAAGTCAAGTTCTGCTGGCCTTTCTCGATGCGGTTCACGGCGCTCTGGCTGGTCTTCAGCTGAGCGGCGAGTTCGGCCTGCGTGAGGCCGGAGTGCTGACGGGCGTCGCGGATAAGAGTGCCGATGCGGGCGAGATACGTCTCGTTGACGGTCATGGTCCACACCGTATCTCTTCTATGAGATAAACGGGTGGAGGTGTGACGGTTTGCGCATTGCGGTACGGTCCCGCGGCAGGCGAGAGAGAGCGAGCGGCCGGTGAGAGGATGTCACCCGGGCACGTGTGGAGCCGGTTTCGAGGGAGCGGACATGGGGCATCAGCAGGACCACGGGAACGCGGCGCTGGAGCTGCGCATCGGTCGCCACGAGCTCGAGCTGAGCAACAGGTACGAGGCCGCGAGCATCGCCAACGATGTGCTGATCGGGCTCTGGTTCATCATCGGCTCGATCTGCTTCTTCTCCGAGCAGTTGATGTCTCTGGGGACCTGGCTGTTCCTCATCGGGAGCATCCAGATGACCATCCGGCCCGCCATTCGACTGGCTCGCCGCGTCCACCTGCGCCGCATCGGCGCAGGCTCCGCCCATTCCATGGATTTCTGAGCTGGCTGAGCCCAGGAGGCGGCGATCCTATGAGGCGACGGCCAGGACGGGCAACGCTTCGACATGCCCGCCGACGCGGTACGCCCGCGCCGGGTCGTACGGTTCGAAGCGCAGGTCCATGCCTGCTTCCTGCGGCGTGCGATCGGCTTTGCGGTTGTTGCACTCCTTGCACGCCGAGACCAGGTTGAGCCAAGAGGACGGGCCGCCGCGCGAGATCGGCATGATGTGGTCCACGGTGGCCAGCAGCGCCTCCGTGGCGGGAGTCTTCGACACGCTGCGACCGCAATAGGCGCACGTCCAGTGATCGCGCTCGTGGATGGCGCGGAACGAGAAGCCGATCGAACGCCGTCCGCCGCCCTCGACCCATGCGCCACTGAGCTCGCGAGTCAGTTCGAGCGCCGTGGGCACGATCCGGTCCATCACCATCGTCAGCTCGACGGGGTTGGCCACCTCGCGGCGAATCATGCCGAAGGCGTGGCGGACGGTGGTGGTGTGCAGCAGCTCGCCGATCCCCGTCTCGGGGTCGTAGCCGAGGTTGTAGACCCGGACCTGTGACATCGCCGCCACCTCCTTCCGACGGACGCGAGTGTCGATCCACTCGGCCCTGTGGCGGAACCCTCGGAGCGGACCGAGCATCTGCAGTGTGGCGTGCCTGTGCACCTAGTTTCCACTGATTTGCCGCCGGAATGCGGGACGTCGAGGTGTCCTGTGCTTGGACATTGCGAGAACTTGCGGTGACCTGGGCAGGGGGCGAGGACGTGCCTGGCCGTCTCCGGGTGGCGGAGTGCGGCAGCCGAGCGTGCAGCGACCGACGGGCACGGAGAAGGTGACCAGCGGGCACGCCTAGGATCGGGTGACGAGAACGTCGGATTCGGGGGACCGCGGCACTCACCGGCCCAGGCCCCTCACGTACATCCGCCCCCGAGCGTGAGGAACCGTTGTGGAGCTCGAGCAGTTCGAGATGGTCGCGGTGGTGGCCGTGCTGATCATCGTCGCGGCGTCGTACTTCGCGAAGAAGCTGGGCCTGGCCACCCCGATCCTGCTCGTCCTCGTCGGCCTCGGACTCAGCCTCGTGCCGGGCATGCCACCGATCGCGCCCGAGCCGGGCCTGATCCTCGCCGTCGTGCTGCCGCCGCTGCTGTACTCGGCGGCAGTGAACATGCCGGTGATGGATTTCCGACGGGACCTGCGCACGATCGGCGCTCTATCGGTGGTCCTGGTGCTGGTCTCCGCCTTCGCGATCGGCGGTGTGCTGTGGTGGATCTTCCCCGACCTGAACTTCGCGGCGGCGGTAGCCGTGGGGGCCGTCGTCAGCCCGCCCGACGCTGTCGCCGCCACCTCGATCGGCAAGCGCCTCGGCCTGCCGCCGCGTCTGCTGACGATCCTCGAGGGAGAGGGTTTGGTCAACGACGCCACCGCGCTGGTTCTCCTGCGCACCGCGGTCGCCGCCACGGCCGGCGCCTTCTCCTTCCGGGAGGCCGCCGGGGACTTCGTCTACGCCGTGGTGGTCGCAGTCCTCGTCGGAGTGGCCGTCGGATTCCTGGCGGTACGCATCCGCTCCAAGATCGACCAGCCGGCGCTGACCACGGCGATCTCCTTCGTCGTCCCCTTCATCGCTTTCCTTCCCGCCGAGCTCGCCGATGCCTCCGGAGTGCTCGCTGTGGTCGCTGCCGGGCTGGTCACCGGAGCGATGGGCGTGCGGCGCCTCAGCGTGCAGGACCGCAACGCCGAACGCACGAACTGGCTGACCGTGCAGCTGCTGCTGGAGAACGGGGTGTTCCTGCTGATGGGCCTGCAGCTGGTCACCCTGGTCGACGACGTCGAGAACGTCGGCCTGTCCGTCTGGAACGCGGTGTGGATCGGGTTGGCGCTGACCGTCGTGCTCGGGATCGTCCGCGCCGGATTCGTGATCCCGCTGGTGCTGACCGCCCGTGCGCGTCGCTCCGACCACGAGGAGCGCGCCCGCCGCTTCGGCGAGATCCTCGAGCACGTCTCCGAGGACGAGCGCTTCCAGCAGCACCCTCGCGGGCCGCGCATCCGGCGCTGGCTGCAGCGTCACCATGCGGACGCCCGCTTCTATGCCGGCAACGGCCTCGGCTGGCGCGGCGGGGCCGTGCTGGCGTGGTCCGGCATGCGCGGCGTGGTCACCCTTGCCGCGGCCCAGTCGCTGCCCACCGACTTCCCCTATCGCACGCAGCTGATCCTGGTCGCCTTCGTCGTGGCGCTGGTGACCCTGGTGGGCCAGGGCAGCACGCTGCCGCTGCTGATCCGTGTGCTCGGGGTCCGCGGTACCGACGAGGAGCAGGCCCAGCGCGAGCTGTCCCTGCTGCTCACCGAGCTGGGGGAGGCGGCCGTCGGTCAGGTGCTCGAGAACCCGGATCTCCGGCGCAGGGACGGCACCCCCTTCGACCCGGCGGTGATCGAGCGGGCCCAGACGATGTACGCGAAGCTGACGGATCGGGGCGGCAGCGAGCGCGAGGACGATCCGGTGCGCGCTCAGTACCCCGAACTGATGGAGCTGCTGTTCGACGCCCAGCAGGACACCCTGAATCACGCCCGCTCCACCGGGACCTACGACTCACACACGATCGCCCGTGCGCAGAAGCGCCTCGACGAGGGCAACGTGCGGCTCAAGTCGCTGTAGCGGGGCCGGCGGCGCACCGGCGGGCATGACTCCTATGGCGTAGGTCATCTCGATCGGTCCAGAGGGGCGCCGGCGGGGCCCAGAACACAACAGGTGTGCACAATAGGTGCTTGATCCCTTGAGCGCACCGCGCGGCGACGCCGCCGGGTACTTTCGGTGCGCTCACAACCCTGAGAGGTTTCGATGAAGTTCTTCCAGCGACTCGGCAGATCCCTGATGCTGCCAGTGGCCGTTCTCCCCGTCGCCGCCATCCTCAATGGCCTCGGCTACTGGATCCTCACCGCCACCGGCGACGAGAACAATCTTGCCGGTGTCTTCCTCACCACCGCCGGCGGTGCGCTGCTGGGGAATCTCGCGCTGCTGTTCGCCATCGGTGTCTCCATCGGCATGGCCACGAAGCCCGACGGCACCTCCGCATTGGCCGGTCTGGTCTCGTGGCTGACGGTGACCACGCTGCTGAGCCCGGAGAGCGTGGCGCTGTTCCGGAGCATCGAGGAAGGCGCCGTCGATCCGGCCTACGGCCAGGTCGAGAATGTCTTCGTCGGCATTCTGTGCGGGCTCATCGGCGCCTACACCTATGACAAGTTCAAGGACACGAAGCTGCCCGACGCACTGGCCTTCTTCTCCGGCCGCCGTTCCGTCGCGATCATCACCGCCGGGATCTCGCTGGTTCTGGCACTGGCGCTGTTCTTCCTGTGGCCCCTCGTCTATGGCGGCCTGGTCGACTTCGGTGAGTTCATCCTGACCCTCGGCCCGCTGGGTGTGGGCATCTACGGATTCCTGAACCGTCTGCTGATCCCGCTGGGCCTGCACCACGCGCTGAACTCCGTGTTCTGGTACGACGTGGCCGGGATCAACGACCTCAACAACTTCCTGGACGGCTCCGGCACCTACGGGGTCACCGGCCAGTACATGACCGGATTCTTCCCGGTGATGATGCTGGGGCTGCCCGGCGCGGCGCTGGCGATGTATGTGACCGCGAAGTCCTCGCGCCGCAAGATCGCCGCCGGCGTGCTGCTCTCCAGCGCGATCGCGTCCTTCTTCGTGGGTGTCACCGAACCCCTCGAGTTCTCCTTCATGTTCCTCGCCCCGGGTCTGTACGTCGTCCACGCCCTGTTCACCGGCATCTCCATGGCGGTCAGCGCCATGCTCCCGGTACGCATGGGCTTCGGCTTCTCCGGCGGCTTCATCGACCTGGTGCTCGGCTGGGTCAATCCCATGGCTCAGAACCCGTGGCTGATCCCCGTGATGGGCGTGTTCTGGTTCGTCGTCTACTTCGTGGTGTTCTACGCGATCATCAAGCGTTTCGATCTGAAGACGCCCGGCCGTGAGGACGAGGACCTCGTCGGCGCCCCGGCCGGCGGAGACGCCGCCACCGGCGACGAGAAGTATCTCGCTACGGCGACCTCGTTCCTCGGTGCCCTGGGCGGCAAGGACAACATCCTCGACCTCGAGCACTGCGCGACCCGTCTGCGGATGCAGGTCGCCGATCCCTCGGTGATCGACGACGCGGCGCTCAAGCGCGCCGGGGCTGCGGGCACGATGAAGCCCGGTGGTGGCTCGGTCCAGGTCATCTACGGACTGAACGTCCAGTTCGTCAAGGACGCGATGGACCGAATCATGAGCGGGCAGGCCTCCCCCGTCGCTGATCCCGCCGCGGTCGCCGAGCCGGAGCGCGGCGGGGACGAGGGCTCCGCCGCGGCCGATGCGCCGGCCGGCGGCCTCGCCACCATGACGCGGGCCGGTCACCTGGTGCGTCTGCGCCGCCCGCTCCAGGGCGCCGAGGTTGCACTGGCCGACGTGCCGGACCCGACGTTCGCGCAAGGGATCATGGGTCCCGGCATCGCCATCGAGCCGATCGACGGCGAGGTCGTCGCCCCCGCCGCCGGCACCGTCAAGCATGTGTTCGAGACCGGGCACGCCGTCGCGCTGCTGCTGGACGACGGCACCGAGCTGCTGATCCACGTGGGCCTGGACACCGTGCAGATGAAGGGCGAGGGCTTCACCCCGCTCGTCGAGGTCGACCAGCGCGTCAGCGCGGGGACGCCCCTGCTGCGGGTCGACCTGGGAGCGATCCGCAACGCCGGGCATCCGACCATCACTCCTGTCATCGTGCTCAACGACAAGGACGCCACGATCGAACTGGTCTGATGTGAGCTGTCCCTGAGGGGACTCTTCAGAGCCTGCGCCGATGTGCGCCGGCAGTGGAAGCGGACAAGGACGCGGCCGCCCGGATCTCTCCGGGCGGCCGCGTCCGCATCAGGGGAAGGGCCGCGGGTTACTCCTCATCCTGCGGGTCCGCGGGCGCGGGGCTCCGGCCGGAGCCCTTGCCGTTCCCCTTCCCGTTGCCGTTCCCCTGGCCGTTGCCGTTGCCGTGACCGTTGCCGTTGCCGTTGCCATGACCATTGCCGGGCTTGTCCGGGCCCGGTCCGGGCTCGCCACCGACCACGGTCACGGTGCTCTCGGCGCTGCGGCCGTTCACCGTGACCTGCACCGTCGCGGTACCTGGGCGCAGCCCGGTGATCTCGCCGGTCACCGGGTTCACCCGGACCACGGCGCCGGCGTCGGCCTGCTCCGGCGCGTCACCGGAGGCCACGGTCGCAATCTCTGCCCCGTCGGCCGAAGAGGTCGGTGAGCCACCGTCGACCTGCACGCCCTCACCGCCCCACTGCGCGGTGACCGGCCAGGCCACCGGCACGGTGCGGCCGTCCTGCGTGAACGACGCCGCGGCGGAGCCGACGCCACCGACGGGCAGCTCCGAGCTCGCCTCCAGGGAGATCTCATCGACCCACGGATGGGTCTCGGCGGCGAGCCAGTTCACCCGGTCGGCCGTGGTGGGGTCCTGTCCCACCACACCGGCGCCGGGGCTGATCCCCAGCATCGTCCACCCGGTGAAACCGCCGGTCTCCGGGGTGCCGGCAGGCGACTTCCCGGAGTTGCCGTTGATCAGGCTGGTCACGCCCTCGACCGCCGAGCCGTGGAAGACGCCCACATGGGAGTTGATCAGCGCCGCCGACTTCCCGGAGGAACGGCGGAACTCCGCCAGCGCGTCCTCCACCGCCCGCGCCTCGCGCTGGTCGGCGAGCTGGCTGGCCTTGCTCGGCAGCGGATCCGTCGGCGGATGGTGGAAGAAGACCGTCACGCCCGTGAGCGTGTCCGAGGCGGCGACCTCGCTCAGGGTCTCCTCGAGCTGGGCGATCTGGTCGATCCCGCCGCCGGCGAGGGTGCCGGAGGCGGTGTTGAGCGTGACGACCTTGGTGCGCCCCAGGTTCCGCTCGGTGGTGACCGGCCCGAAGGCGTCCTCGAAGTTCGCGATGTCTCCGCCCATGATCTCGTGGTTGCCGGGCACGTAGACGTAGGGGATGTCCTCGCCCCACTCCTCGTCGAGGATCTGCTGGGCCAGCGCGAAATCCTCCGGCGAGCCTTCGTCGACGAGGTCACCGTTGATCACCAGCAGGTCCGGCTGGGCAGCCTTGATCTCCTGCAGAGTGCGCCGGGCGCCCTCGACGGCACCGCTGTCCGGGTTCGCGGCGATGAACTGGGCATCGCTCATCACGGCGATCTGCTGGGGGCGATCGGCCACGCTCCCGTGGCTGAGCAGGGCGGCATCGTGGACGCGCGGCTCCTCGGGAGTGTCCGCGACGGGAGTGGTCACCGTCTGCAGGTTCGCCACCGCGATGTCCCCCTGATACTGCGCTTCGGGGCGCGTCTCCATCATCCGCAGGCGCTCGACGGTCAGTGGCTGGGCGAGGCCCTCGGGCACGGTGAACCGCACCTGCTGCCAGCCGTCGAAGGTGATGTTCTCCGCGTCGAGGTTGGTGACGGTGCCCTCCGCATCGCGCACCTGGAGCCGGGGCCACACCCCGCTGGAATCCCCTCGCACATCGAGGGTGAAGGCGAGCGCCGTGCCCTCGACCTGCTTCGGCTCGTTCGCCACCAGGTAGAAGCCACGAGTGGCGGTCGAGGCGGTGAAGTCGTAGGTCATGCCGATCGCGGAAGTGGCAGCGCCGTCCTCGCCGACCGGACCGTCGGCGGCGGCGATCTCACCGCTGGCGCGGGCGGTGGCGGTGCTGAACGCCGCCGGATCGGTGAGGTCGAAGACCGGCTGGGTCTCGGTGCCCTGGGTCAGGGCGACCGTGGTGGACAGGCCGACTGCTGTGAAGGTCACGGCGCCGGAGCCGGAGTCGCCGGTCGCGCGGACCGACCAGCTGCCCACACCGTCGGCGGCGACCTCGAAGTCTCCCTCGACGTCGATCTCGACGTCTCCGGTCTCGATGCGGGCACGCTGGCCGTCGCTGTCCAGGCCGGACAGCGTCAGCTGCGCGGAATCCTCGGCGTCGGCGAGGTTCACGGCGCGCCGATCGGCCTGCAGGACGACGGGATCGCCGAGCACGCGCAGCTGCTGACGGGCCTCGTGACCCTCCGCGGCGTAGGTCACCGTCGCCTCACCCTGCTCGGTGCCGCGCACGACGGCGCCCTCGGCGTCGGAGGTCTCGACCCGGGCGGGACCGTCGGCGGTGAAGGAGCCGTCGGCCATCAGCGGTTCGAGGTTGGCGCCCAGGCCGGTGGCCTCGTAGGTGCGCCGCATGCCGGGGAAGACGGCGTCGGCCTCGTCGATCGCCGGGGTCGCCTGCACGTCGCTGAGCTCTTCGGCGGGGGCTTCGGAGTAGAACACGAGCGCGTTGGGGACCTGTCGCACCTCGCCGTCCGAGGGACTGTTCCAGATGGCGGAGCTCTCGCTGCCGGCCGTGCGTGCGGCCAGGGCCGAGGAGCCGCCGCCGTCGAGGTTCAGCGCGTTGTAGGCGCCCATGTCCTGAAGGATCTTGGCCGCCTCGGGCAGCGTCATGCCGCGCGAGGAGGACGAGCGGCCGTCGATGACCATGACGAACAGTTCGGAGCCGTCCTTGCTGACGCCCACGGCGGTGCGCGGGTGCTCCCCGGTCACCAGCGAGCCCGAGCCCATGTCCGGCACTGTGCCGTCCTCGAGGATCTGATGGGAACCGGCGATGCCGAGATCGACGTCCTCGCTGGGGCCGACCTCGATCTCGACGCTCTGACCCACCTCGAGAGCGGCGACCGCGTCGGCCCCCGCCTCACGGCCCAGCAGCACCTGCTCGCCGTCGGCGATGTCGGGATCCCCGGCGGTCTCCTGGATTCCGCTGACCTCGGTGACCACACCGTCGACGACGCTCGCGCGTGCCACCTTCCCGGCTGGGGCATCGGGGGCGCCGACGGGCCGATCCAGCGTGTAGTCGCCCCAGGCGGCGGTGTACAGGCCGATGCCGTCCTCGGAGATCGAGGGGTTGTTGACTCCGGCGAGCTCCTGGCTGCTGCCGTCGTCCAGGGTCAGGGTGCCGGTGGCCGAGAGTGCCTGCACGGCGGCCTGGCCGTCGGCGACGGTGAAGGCCGGGCGGGGCGTGGGCGAGCCCATCCGGACCCCGTCACGGGAGACGGAGGTGTAGATCGGGGCGTCGGAGTGGTTGATGTCGAAGAAGGTGCCGTTGACGGCGGCGACCGCCTGGTCGCCCTGCGGACCAGAGGTCATCACGTCCTGCAACGGGGCGCGACCGGAGACCGACCCTCCGTCGGCGACGTCCATCGAGAGACTGGATTCGCGCAGGTCCGCCGTCAGCACGCTGCCCTCGTTCCACCCGCCCGACTCCAGGCGGGAGAAGTTGGTCAGCTCGAGCCCGGGGGCGACCCGGTAGTTGCGGGTATCCGGCAGGACGCCGCCCTCGGCGAGCTGCTCGTCGGTGACCTCGGCGGATGCCGACGGGGCCTGCAGCGCCTGCAGGGCGAGCAGCGAGGGCGTCAGCAGCGCGAAAGCTGCGACCAGGGAGAGCAGCCTGGTCAGGGATGAGCCCGATGACGTGGCCGGGCCACCGGCGGGGAGGAGAGGGGCGGGAGATGAGGAGGATGCAGACATGAGGAGGTTCCCAGGGGGATCGAGGACTGGAAGCGCTCCCAACCTAAGGACCGGACGCGACCTCTGTGAGGTCACTCGATGAACGCTGGATGAATCCCGATGTCCCGGCCATGGTGGCCGGATGGCCGTCAGGGCGTCATGCTGGAGGGATGTCGGACAAGAAGCGCCACGGGCACCCGCAGGACGAGCACGACTCGGCCTCACGGCAGCAGTGGCAACGGGAAAGAGAGCAGGTGCTGGCCGAGTACGGGACATGGCGCAGCAGCGATGACGAGCGTGCCGATGTCGCCACCGAGGTGCAGACCCTCGAGACCCTGCTGCGGCTGAAGGCCGAGCAGCAGGGCAGCCCGGAGCCCGGCGTGTGGCGGGAGGAGCAGACCACGGCGCTGCTGACCGAGGTCGTCCCGCGCACAGTCATCCAGCCGCGCGAGCAGGTGATGGATCTGGTTCCCACCCTGAAGCAGTTCTTCGCCTACCTGCGGGCGACCGGCAGGTGGGATCCCGACTCCATGCGTCCCCAGGAGGCCCCCACCTTGCTGGGCAGCCTCGAGTTCGCAACGCTGGAGGCGGCCGACGATCCGTCCCGGCGCTCGTTCTCCACGAACATCCTCGGCTACGGCCTCGCCCAGGGCGTCGACCTCGAGGACGACGCCGAGCTGGCCATCTACATGAACTGGTACAACTCGCTGCCCGACGAGGAGCGCCTCGAGCTCAGCGAGACCGGCCGGCTGGCGAATCCCTCGACGCCGTTCGATCCGGACACCGCGCCGCGCGAGAGCCCCGCCTCCGGCGTGTCGACCTCGGCGTGGCCCTGGTTCCTGCCGTCCCCGGACGAGGACATCGGCACTCCGCTGGCCGGTACCGACCCGGGCCAGGAGCGCGAGGCGTTCGCCGCCAACGCCTTCGTCCAGCGGGCGGTGGCTGTCCTGGAGTTCGTCGGCGACGGGCGCCGGGTCACCGGTACCGACGCCCTCGGCCGCGCCGATTCTGCCGCCCTGCTCGAACAGATGGGGATCGAGCGGGGCGTGCGGAGCATGTGGGACCACCCAGAGCTCGCCGGGCCGTGGATCGCACTGCTGGACGGGGGGTGGCTGGAGATCCGCGCCGGCTGGGTGCGGCGCGAGACGGGGCCGGTCCGCTTCGTCCCGGCGTCCGAGAATCCCGACGCGTTCGTCGAGTTCGGTCACGCCGTGCTCACCGCGACACTGTTCGGCAAGGACGCTCGCGACGGGGCGGACGGTGGATTCATGGGCATGCCGGATACGATCGCGGCCCTGCTGGTGGCGTGCGGTCCGGGCGGCCTGACCTTGCACGACGCCCTCTCGGAGGAACCCGATGCGCCGGAGGTCCCGCAGGATCCGTCCACCGGGGAGTGGGACCGTGATGAGCTGAGGCGCCTCTTCGCCGTCGCCCACGACCTCTCCGACCTCGCCGCCATGGGTGTTCTCGAACGCGATGGCAACCGCTACAGCGGGTCATCCGCGGTGATGGTGGCTCTGATCGCACTGATCAAGGAGCACGGCCCGGGGGAGAGCGAGAGCCGCTAGCGGGGATGGACGCCTCGTTCACGCCCCGGCGAACCAGAAGTCCTCGAAGCCGTCCTTGTACACCCGGTACGCCATGCTCTGGGAATCGTAGCGGTACTGCGCCAGCGGGGTTCCGTCGGCCGCGCGCTCGGAGAACTCGTTGTACCGGCCGGAGTTGACCACGAGCGGATCATCCACGGTGCCGCCCCCGAGTCGCTGGACGTTGGAGACCACGGAGGAGTAGGCGACGTCGACCCGCAGGTTCTCGCCGAAGGTGCCCGCGCTCTCGTCGACGAGATACCGCAGGATGTGACTGGTGCCCTCCATGTCGTCCGTGCTGGATCCCTCCGGCTGCAGATCCAGCCAGTCCTCCTCGTCGCGGGTGCCGAGGTTCCACCAGTTGTTGTTGTACATCTCGAGGTAGTACTGCCCCTCGGGCAGGGAGTCGTCGTCGATCCGCCGCACCGAGTGCTGACCGGCGATCTCGGTGGGGGAGCCGTCCGGGCTGAGGAACTGGTCCTCGTGCTCGGTGCCCGCGTACAGGCCTTGAGCTCCGATGAGCCAGCGCACCGAGGGGTCGGAATCGGCCTCGAGCGCATCGTCCAGGGCGATGATGGTGGAGGTCTCGCGGCTGGAGAGGTACATGACCCCGCCGGCGACGTGGATGGAGTTGATGTGCGTCCAGTCCTTGCCCTTCGCCGTGGTGCCTCCGGCCTCGCCCTCCTGGGTGTGCGCGAACTTCTCGTACTCCGGAAACACTTTCTGCAGGTCCACGCACTCGGCGGACTCGCCGGAGGTGAGGTCGATGCGCATCACCCGGTCCTCGACCCGATCGGTGTTCTCGGCCGAGGTCAGCAGGTAGGCGACGTCCCCCACCACATCGAGGTCGTGATGGGCGAGATGACCGTCGATATCGATGATGGTTATCGCGTGCCCCAGCGGGTCGATGACGGAGACCTGTCGCCCACCGGTGGTGGTCACCAGACGCCCGTCCTCGCTCACGAAGTTGTGCTGACTGTGGTCGCCCGAACGGAACTCTGCGCGCAGCACGCCGCGTTCGTCGAACAGGAGCGTGTTGAAGCTGTTCTCCGGCTCCCGGCGGGTCACGCCGGCCAGGGCGAACAGGCCAGGGGTCAGAGCCTGCTCATCGTGGATCTCGGTGGAGAGCTGCGTGCTGTAGTCCGACAGAGCGGCGGGGGCTTTGACGTGCACCCGGGAGGTGACCGTCTCGCCCCTCTCGGGCTCCCACGTCAGGGTGAGGTCGTTGTGCGCGCCGGGGACCAAACCGATCACCAGCCCCTCGAAGCCGGACCCGTCGGCCGCATGGTTCGCGGCGGTGCGCGAGTAGTCCTCGGTGCCGAGGACCTCGACGGAGTACGAGAGCCGCCCGGCGGCGGCGTCGGTGAAGTACACGTACAGACCCGTGCGCGTGGTTCCGTAGGGGTCGAGCACCAGCAGCGGCTCCTGCGCCGTCCACTCCTGCTCCTCCTTGGCGGCCTGCAGCACGTCGTGGCGGGCCGACTGTCCCTGTTCCGTGTACGTCTCCGGCGCGGCCCCGCCCTCGGGGACGTCGAAGCCGACCTGACGGATCGGATGGTCGCCGTACGCGTCGGCGTACTCGGAGAGCTTCGCGGTGGCCTTGGCCGTGGACCCGTCGGGATCCTCGGTGCACCCCGCCAGGGCGAGCGCGCCGACGCCGGAGACGGCCAGCAGGGCACGACGCGTCAGCGACGCACGCGGTCGGTCGGAGGTCAGAGCCATGGGTGCTTCCTTCTGTTCTCGGTCCGACGAGTCTAGAGCGCCGGATCGACCCAGCCGTGCTCACGCGCCAGGGCCTCGGCCTCGGCGCGATTGCGGGCACCGGTCTTGCCGATCGCCGAGGAGAGATAGTTGCGCACTGTCTGTTCGGAAAGGTGCACAGACGTGGCGATGTCGGCGACGGTCGCGCCTCCGCGGGACCGCACCAGCACCTCCGCCTCCCGAGCCGTGAGCGGATTGGGCGGGGCGCTCAGGGCGGCGGTCGCCAGCTGCGGCTGGACGACCCGCTCCCCGGCGAGCACTCGACGGATCGCGGCGGCCAACTGGTCAGCAGGATCGTCCTTGACCAGGAATCCCCGCGCGCCGTCGGCCATCGCCTGACGCAAGTACGCCGCGCGCGCGAAGGTCGTGACGATGATGGCGGCACACCAGGGTGCTTCACCGGCGAGGCGGGGGAGTGCCTCGAGTCCGCTGCCACCCGGGAGGTCGATGTCCAGGAGTGCGACATCGACCCGGTGCCGCCGGACAGCCGGCAGTATCTCGTCACCTCGTGCCGCCTCGGCGACGACCTCGAGGTCGTCTTCGAGGTTCAACAGCGAGGCCAGCGCGGATCGCAGCATCGCCTGGTCCTCGGCCAGCAGTACTCGGGTCACGGCGACGACGACCTCCTGTCATGAGGCGACGCGGCCCAGGCCGCGGATACCGGGAGGGTGGCCTCGAGACGGAAACCGTCGTCCGTCGGCCCGGCCCTGAGCGTTCCACCATGCTCATCGATACGCTCTCGGAGGCCTCGCAGACCCGCTCCGGCACGGAACGGGCGGGAGGTCCCGGGCCCGTCGTCGGCGACGACGAGCTGTGTCGCATTCGCGTCGACTGCCGCGACGATGTGGCAATGCTGCGCCCGCGCGTGGCGGACCACGTTCGTCACGCCCTCGCGGATCACCCAGACCAGGACGGCCTGAGAGTCCTGGTCGAGCCCGGGCGGAGGCGGGTCGATCCTGACGCGGATCCCGGCGGCACGCAGCGCCGCCCCGGCACGGGTCAGCTCGTCCTCGAGTCCGCCGTCACGGTAGCCCGCTACGGCGTCCCGGACCTCCGCGAGCGCGGTGCGCCCCAAGGACTCGATGTCTGCGCCGTGGGCGGTCGCCGATGCCGGATCGGCCTCGGCCAGCCGACGCACCGCTTCGGCTTTCACCACGATCACCGACAGGGTGTGGCCCAGCAGATCATGCAGGTCACGCGAGAACCGCAGTCGCTCGGCCGCCACTGCTGCCTCGGCCAGCTCGCGCCGGGTCCGGTCAAGCTCGGTGACCGTCGCAGCGAGGCGGTGGACGACGTAGGAACCCATTCCGCTGAGCAGAGTGGTGACGGCCAGGCCAGCGACCACGCCCGCGTCGACGCGCGCCAGCATGGCCACGGCAACCGTCACGACCGTGATCAGGGCGATCGCTGCCGGACCGGTGTCGGGCGGGAGCACCACACTGGCGGTGATCGCGACCAGCGGCAGCGTCGCGAAGGCGAGGCCCGGACCGTCGGCTGAGGTGCCGGTCAGGAGAATCGCACCGGCCAGGACACCCTCGAGGGCGAGGAGCAGGACGGGCGTCAGCCGGCGCCGTCGGGCTCGTGAGGGGCGGAGGATGACGATCATGGCGGCCGCGAAGGACGTGCACAGCGCGAGCATGAGGGCCAGGTCGAGCCAGCGTCGCTCCTGCACGGCCACGACCAGGAACGCCCCCAGCAGCAGGGGAGGCCACGCCAGCACCAGCCACGGGCCGAATCGTCTCCACCGGCCGCCCCTCGAGCCGGGCAGGTCGGGGCAACGGCCGGCCGCGGGACCCGACGCGGTATCGGCACGGTCATCCGTGTCCATCGTCCTCGTATCCCGCGCAGTCATCGCGCGCAGCGCTCCGTCGTCGGCGTCGTCGGCAGTCTCGTCTCATCACGGTCGAAGGGGCGGGCCCCGGCAGAATCGCGGGCCCCGGCAGAATCGTACGCGCAGCCGCGGCTCCCGGGACCAGGGCCCATGGCGACCGCGGCTGCGGGCCGGCCTGCGCCGTGGGATCGGGCCGTCATCGGGACTCGGCCGGTCGCACCGCGGGCTCGGGACGCCCGGTGACGCGGGTGAATGCTCCCACGACCACGGCGGCCACCACGAGGTGGAGCAGGCTCAGTGTGATCGCGGCGCCGACGTCGCCGGTCATGGAGAGCGGTGAGGCCAAGGAGAGGACGGCGACGGTGACTGCGATGCCTCGCCACAGCCGTGGGCCGCGAGCCGTCCACCTCTCCAGGACTGCGAGGACGATCCAACCGAGCGCTCCGCTGAGCAGGGAGGAACCCACGACGGCAGCGAGCCCGACCGTGCGAGCACCGACGGGTCCGCCGGGGACCTCGGCGACATCGAGTTCGACGCCGAGAACGGGCACCGCGATGGTCCAGACGGCGGCGGCCATGGCGGCGGCCGCGAGCAGTCCCATGAACCGGCGGAGACGGCTGGGCCGCGCGGTGGCGTCGGTGCGCGGAGCGGGGTGGGCGTTGGTCAGGTGACTCGTGCGATCCATGTCCGCGACACTATGAGGGGCTGCACCGGTTCCGGCAGTGCGCGTTGTCCCCGGACCGGCGGTACGAATGTCCTCGTCGAGCGGGCGGCCTCTCCCTGTGAGCGTGTGGTATCGCCCGCAGGCAGGCTGGTCAGAGCACCCCGCGCATGCCCTTGGTCACCGGCTTGGCGATGGCCAGCATGATCAGGCCGATGCCGATGGTCACCGCGCCGAGCACGCCGAAGTAGGCGACCTCGTTCTCGGGCGAGTAGAACTGCGCCAGCGCCCCGGAGAGCGAGGTGCCCAGCGCCACCGAGAGGTTGTACAGCGCCATCATCATCACCGGGAACGCCGAGGGCGCCAGCTTCGTGGCCAGGGACAGACCCACCGGGGACAGGGAGAGCTCACCGAGCGTGGCGACCAGCATGATCATCGCGACCCACAGCACCGGCACGGCGACCACGGAGGCCATGGGTAGGAACAGCACGAAGGCGGAGCCCATCAGCATGATGCCGATCGCGAACTTCACCGGGGTGCCCGGCTGGCGGCGGCCGAGCTTGGTCCACAGCGCTGCGAAGAGCGGGGCCAGGACGATGATGAAGAACGGGTTGAACGACTGCACCCATGGGATGGGCATCTCCCAGGTGGGGATGCCCAGGACGCCGAACAGCTCCCGGTCCAGGCGGCTGTCCGAGTACAGGGTGATCACGGTGAACTGCTGCTGGAACAGCGCGAAGAACGCGGCGGTCCCGATGAACAGCGGGATGAACGCCACCACCCGGGACCGCTCGTCGGCGGTGACCTTCTTCGAGATCAGCAGCATCGCGAAGATGACCACGGCGCCGGCGACGGACAGGCCCGTCATGATGTTCGCCAGATTGCCGGGGTGGATCGCGCCGGCGAGGACCAGGGCGATCACCAGGGCCACGACGCCGACGGCGACCGCCGCCCACACCGCGAACTTCGAGCGCGGCAGGGGATCCGGGACGACCTGGGCGGTGGCCGGCAGGCCACCACGGGTGAGGACGTACTGGGTCAGTCCGATGGCCATGCCGGCCGCGGCGAGGCCGAAGCCGAGGTGGAAGCCCCACTGCTGCTGGGCGAAACCGGTGATCAGCGGGCCGAACAGGCCGCCGATGTTCACACCCATGTAGTAGATCGAGAAGCCCGCGTCGCGGCGCGTGTCCCTCACGTCGTACAGCGAACCGACCAGGGTCGCTGCGGTCGCCTTGAGCCCGCCGGAGCCGACGCCCACCAGCAGCAGACCGGCGATCAGACCCGGGACGCCCGGCACCAGCGCGAGTGCGATGTGGCCGAGCATGATCATCACGGCGCTGATGAACAGCGTCTTCTCCGGGCCCAGCAGGCGGTCGGAGACCAGCGCGCCGATGATGCAGAAGATGTAGACGGAGCCGCCGTAGGCGCCGACGATGCTCGCCGCCACCGTCTCGTCGATCCCGAGCCCGCCCCGGGTGACCTCGAAGTACATGTACAGCGCGAGGATGCCCTGCATGCCGTAGAAGCTGAAGCGCTCCCACAGCTCGACGCTGAAGAGGTTCGCCAGCGGGCGCGGCTGTCCGAGGAAGGTCTTGCCCGAAGGATTGTGCAGATCCTTCTCGCCGGTGGCGACGGCGGTCGCGCCACCGTCGCCGCCCGGCTGATCGGGCAGCGGCGCGGTCGGATCGGGGGTGTCGGAAGAATTCACGGTGAGCGATCCTGCGCCAGATACGGCGCGCGCGGCAATGTCACCGGCGCGGATGTGACGAAGCTGTCGGCGTGATGGGGCTCATGAAACGGGCATTCCCGGGCACGCCGGGAGAGCTCATCGCGCGGGCGACCCGGCCACCGGCGGCTGTCTGTCACCGGCAGCGGCCGGGCCGCCCCGGATGGTTCAGGACGCCGAGGCGGAGCGCGCCGAGCTGCGCCGTCCCGTCGAGCCGCCGCCGACGAAGCGGTCCAGGGCGATCGTTCCGGGGCCGACGGCGGCGAGCACGAGTGCGGAGACGCCGAGGACGCCGACGAGCTCCCAGCCACCCTCGGCCACGAACAGCCCGGCGGGAACGTGGACCATGAAGGCGGCCACGGCCATGTCGACGGCGAGGACCACGCCGGCGAGCCCGGTGAACAGGCCCAGGATCAGCAGCGCGCCGCCGATCAGTTCGGCGAAGGCGACGACCGGCGCGGCGATCCCGGGAGCGGGAATGCCCATGCCCTCGAATCCCTGGGTGGTCGCCCCGAGTCCGTTCTGGCCGATCTTCTGCCATCCGTGCGCCATGAAGACGACGCCGACGACGAGCCGAGCGATCAGGAGTGCGGGGTCACGGAGGGCAGGGAAGCGGGATGCGGAGGAAGAGGCCATGTGAGCGTCCTTTCGGGGTACAGAGCGGCACCCGGAGGCTCCGGGTGGCCTCCACGGTAGAAGAAAGATCAATCAGGGCTCCACCCCGGGCCGTCGGCAGAACTCACCGCACGGAGTGGGCGCGCTGGATCAGCGGGCCGGCACGCTCAGGTGCGCAGGCGCCTGGTACTCAGCCGCTCAGGCAGTCGGCGGGGCCGAACCGGCGGGGCCCAGATCCGGCATCTCGTCGATCCCGAACTCGCGATGCAGCACGCGCTTCGCGGCGTGCCAGCCGCTCATGCCGTGGACCCCCGGGCCGGGCGGGGTGGCCGCCGAGCAGAGGTACCAGCCGGTCTCTGCCAGCCGATACGGGTCCCACCGTGCGGTGGGGCGGGCAATCATGTCGGCCATCGTCACCCGGCCCATGGAGATGTCCCCGCCGACCAGAGCAGGGTTGTGCTCGGCCATGTCCGCGGCACAGACCCCACGGGAGGCGACGACCACGTCGCGGAACCCTGGCGCGAAGCGCTCGATCTGGCGGATGACCAGCTCTGTCGGGTCCGTGGTGTCTCCGGCCGGCACGTGCGCGTATGCCCACACGGGGCGGAGACCGTCGTGGATCCGGCCAGGATCGGCGATCGACGGGTCGCTGACCAGGGTCACGGGGCGCGCGGGAACCCGGCCCGCGGCGACGTCGGCCTCGGCGGCGGCCATCTGCTCCCGGGTGCCGCCGAGATGCTGGGTCCCGGCGCGGGCCACGTCGGGATCGCGCCACGGCACCGGGCCGGAGAGGACGAAGTCGACCTTCGCGGCGGCGTTGCCGTGCGGAAAGCGGCGCAGGGAGCGCTCGAGGGAGCGGGGCAGACGGTTGGCGAGGATGTCCGCCGCCGCCCCGGCAGGCGTGTCGAGCAGGACCGCGCGGGCGGGTGGGACGTCGCGCCAGGTTCGCACGCGGTGGCCGGTGCGGATCTGCCCGCCGTGCTCGCGCAGGTCCGCGGCCAGCGCGTCGATGATCGTCTGGGAGCCGCCGACGGGGATCGGCCAGCCGGTGCCGTGGGCGAGCGTGCCCAACAAGGACGCCGTCGCACTGAGGCCCAGGGAGGGCATGCGACCGATGGCGTGCGCGGCGACGCCGCCGAGCAGAGCGCGCGCCCGATCCGTGCGGAAGGGGAGATCCCAGGCCGGCGTCCCCTGGGCCCCGAGCAGCGCACCGAACAGCGGTGCCACCGCAAGGGTGCGCGGGGTCAGGACCGCTGGTGGCACCGAGCGCTTGTCGCCGAGGGCGAGCTGGACCACCAGCTCCCAGTTCCTCGACAGCGTCCCCAGGGTCGCGCGCCAGGCAGCCCCGTCGGCGCCGAGCCCGTCGGCCGTGCGCTCGACGTCATGCCAGGCGATCGCCGCCGGTTCGTCATCCAGCGGCTGCGCGTAGGAGGCCTCCGGGGCGACCATGGTCACGCCGCGGGAGGCGATGTCGAACGCGCGGAAGAAGGGGCTCGCCAGCGCCATGGGCTGGACCGCCGAGCAGATGTCGTGCACCAGCCCGGGGGCGAGCTCCAGATCGAGGGTCCGGGCTCCGCCTCCGACGGTCTCCTGCGCCTCGAGCACCTCGACCGTGAGCCCGGCCCGGGCCAGGGTGACGGCAGCGGCCAGGCCGTTGGGGCCGGAGCCGACGACGACGGCGTCGACCTCGGGCGAAGGGGATGCGCTCACAACGGCGAGCCTACGCGGAACCGCTCCGGTCGGACAGGTCCGGAACGCACTGTCGCGCGGCGTTCCGATCTGTTCGTCTGCACGGAACTGATCGGAACCGACACGGCGGCCGGGGCCGCAGCGGGGCGCGGGCCGCCCCGGGCAACTATTTACGAAACAGGGTCGTCGCGTAATGTGGGACGCATGGAGAGCACCTCAGCCGGATCCGCGTCCACCGCCACCGCACAGCGCGGACCCACGCGACCGCGGAAGCAGGCCGTGCTGGAGGTGACGGGCAAGACCCGGATCTCGCCCCGGCTGCTGCGGGTCACGCTGGGCGGTCAGGAGTACTCGCAGCTGAACCGCAACGATCACACCGACGCCTACGTCAAGCTGCTGATCGCCGATCCGGCCGCCGGGCTGCAGCCTCCCTACGACCTCGACGCGCTTCGCGAGCAGCACCCGGATCTGCTGCCCGCCCGGCGTACCTACACCGTGCGCCACTGGGACGACGAGGCCCGGAGCCTGGATATCGACGTGGTCCTCCACGGCGACGGGGAGGACAGCGGCGTGGCCGCACGCTGGGCCGACGGCGCGCTTCCCGGTGACCGCATCGCCCTGATGGGCGCCGGAGGCGACTACACGCCGGCCGCCTCCACGGAGTCCCACCTGCTGATCGGCGACCACGCCTCCCTGCCCGCCATCGCCGCGTCCCTCGAGGCCATGGACCCCTCCGCCACCGGCGTGGCACTGATCCACCTCGATCACGACGAGGACCAGCTCGACCTGCCCCACCCTGCAGGGATCGAGCTGCGCTGGGTGATCGGGGCCCGCGAGCAGCTGCTGGAGGAGGTCTCCGCGCTCGATCTCTCCATCCCCGAGCGCTTCGGGGTCTTCTGCCATGCCGAGCGGGGCCTGACCAAGCAGCTGCGCCGGATCCTGGTCAAGGAGGCCGGCATTCCGCGTGAGCAGGTCTCGATCTCCGCCTACTGGGCGCTGGGCCGCATCGAGGACCAGTTCCAGGCCGAGAAGCGCGAGCCGATCGGCGCGATCGATGACTGAACCCGGCCCGAGCTCCCCGGCGGGTCCGGGGGCCGAGGCGCCGGCGCCCGTCCCCGCAGTGGTGGTGGGACCGGACGGGCTCGCCCGGCCCACGTGGGCCTCCGTGCACGACGACCTGCGGGAGTACTACGACACCGAATGGGGCATGCCCGTCCGCGACGAACGCGGAGTCTTCGAGAGACTCGCCCTCGAGGGCTTCCAGTCGGGCCTGAGCTGGGCGACGATCCTGCGTCGGCGCGAGGGCTTCCGCCGGGCCTTCGCCGGGTTCGAGGTCGAGGCGGTCGCAGCTTTCACGGCGCAGGATGTGGAGCGGCTGCTCACCGACACCGGCATCATCCGCCACCGCGGCAAGATCCAGGCCACCATCTCCAACGCGCGCGCAACCATCGACCTGCGCAGCGCCGAGGGGATCGGCGCCCGTGGCGACCTCGGCCCCGGGGCGAGCCTCGCCGACCTCGTGTGGTCCTACCGTCCCGAGCGCACCCCGATGCCCACGACGCCCGCCGAGGTTCCCACCACCAGCGCCGAGTCGATCGCCGCCGCCAAGGAGCTGAAGCGTCGTGGGTTCCGCTTCGTCGGCCCGACGACGATGTTCGCGCTGATGGAGGCGCTCGGGATCGTCGACACCCACCTCGTCGGCTCCCATCGCCGCGGCACCTCCGGCGTCTGGGCGGCGGACGGCACCCCGGCCTGAGCCCAGACCCCGCAGCGGCCTCCTGCCCGTCGGCCGTCCGAAACAGTTCGTCACAGACCTCGTCGCCAGGACGACGCGTCCTCGATCCTGACAGGACCGCGATCGAACCGAGGTCGCCGATGAACGACGCACCAGGGAGGCCCTTGTGAGCACCGCAGCGATACACGCCGGGTGGCGAGGCGACGACACCCATGGCGCCGTCGTGCCTCCTGTCTACTCCACCAGCGCCTACGCCCACCGCGACCACAGCTCCCTGAAGGACCTGTTCGCCCGGCGCTGCGAGGGCTTCGCCTACTCACGATCGGGGAACCCCACCACAGCCGTGCTCGAGGAGCGGATCACCGCGCTCGAGGGCGGGATCGGAGCGATCGCCGTGGCCAGCGGACAGGCGGCCACCACGATCGCCCTGTGCGCCCTGCTCGAGCCCGGCAGCCACGTGGTCGCCTCCGAGCTGCTGTACGGCGGCACCACCGAGTTCCTCGACGACACCCTGGCCGACCTCGGGGTCACCACCACCACGGTCGACCCCTGGGACCTGAACGCGTGGGAACAGGCCATCACGCCGCAGACCCGCGCGGTCCTGGTCGAGTCCATCGCCAACCCGGGCGCCCAGCTGGTCGACCTCGATGCCATCAGCGCCATCGCCCACGCCCGCGACGTGCCCGTGGTCGTCGACTCCACCCTGGCCAGTCCGGCGCTCTACCGCCCGGGCGAGCACGGGGCGGACATCGTCGTCCACTCCGCCACGAAGTACCTCTGCGGCCACGGCACCACCATCGCCGGGCTGATCGTCGACACCGGCAGCTTCGACCCGCGCCGATGTCCCGAGCGGTGGCAGCGGCTGACCACCCCCAATCGCCGGTTCGGCGTCACCTTCGCCGACGAGTACGACGGCGGCTGCTCCGGCTTCCTCGCCTACGCGCGCGCCAAGTACGTCACCGACTTCGGTGCCACCCTTCCCGCGGCCAGCGCCCAGCAGATCCTCGTCGGCATCGAGACCCTCGACCTGCGGATGCGCAAGATCAGCGCCGACGCCGCAGCCCTGGCGGCTCGGCTGCACGGCTCCGCCGGGCTCACGCGGGTCAACCACCCGAGCATCCCGGGCCGGCCCGACGCCGCCGTCGCCGACCGCGACTTCCCTCGCGGGACCTCCGGCGTGTTCTCGCTCGAGCTCGACGGGGGAGAGGCGGCCGCCGCGGCCTTCTGCGATGCGCTGACGCTGTGGACCCTCGCCGTGAACATCGGTGATGCGCGCTCCCTGGTGTGCCACCCCGCCACCACCACCCACTCCCATCTCACCGAGGTCCAGCGCCTCGCCTGCGGCGTCGGCCCGGGCACCGTGCGCCTCAGCGTCGGTCTCGAGGACCTCGAGGATCTCGCCGCCGATCTCGAGCGCGGCCTGGCGGCGGCCCGGGCAGCCGTCCCTGGAACCGCCTCCGCCTCCCGGAGCGCGAGCATCGACGATCCGGATGGTCGGCCGGTCACCTCCTCCACGCCGGCAGAGGCCCCGGGGCCCTCAGAGCTCTCGCAGCCGCCGGTGCCCTCGTCCCAGAACGCCGTACCCGCCCCTCAGAGGTGACACAGCTCGCCTCCCGGAACAGCGCAAGCGGCCGGGAGGTTCGAGGAGGTGTGGAGACCTCCGTGCGCACCGCCGACGTCGTGGTGATCGGGGCCGGGCAGGCCGGCCTGTCCGTCGCCTATCACCTGCTGCGTCGTGGGGTGCGTCCCGCAGACGGCGCCGACCGGCAGACCGCGGACTCGCCCGGGAAGGACCCGGTTCCGGGCGTGGGGACCTTCGTGGTCCTGGATGCCGAGACGGGCCCGGGCGGGGCCTGGCGCCACCGTTGGGAGAGCCTGACCATGGCCACCGTCAACGGCATCCGCGAACTGCCCGGCATGCCCCGGGTGGACGCCGCTGCCGACGTGTCCGCGCGCCGTGCGGTACCCGACTACTTCGCGGACTTCGAGCAGCGCTTCGAGATCCCCGTCGAACGCCCCGTCCGCGTGACGCTGGTCGAGGAGGACCCGTCCGCCGACGCCGCCACTGATGCCGACGCCGGTCCCCGCCGCGACTCGGGCTCCGGGGCGGGCCGTGCCCCGCTGCTGGTCCGCTCCGTCGGCGCCGACGGCACGCCTCGGGCACCGATCCGCACCCGCGCGGTCCTCAACGCCACCGGGACCTGGACCCGGCCGTTCCGGCCCGCCTACCCGGGGGCCGGAGACTTCCGGGGCCGTCAGCTGCACACCGTGGACTATGTGCGCGCCGAGGACTTCGCGGGGCAACGCGTCGCAATCGTCGGCGGCGGTATCAGCGCCCTCGGTCACCTGCAGGAGATCGCCGAGGTCGCGACCACCTTCTGGTACACCCGCCGGGAGCCACGCTTCGAGGACCGGCCCTTCACCGAGGAGTTCGGTCGGGAGGCCGTGGCAGCAGTCAGCGAGCGCGTGGCCCGCGGACTGCCGGTGCGCAGCGTCGTCTCCGCGACCGGATTGGTGTGGACTCCGGCTCTGCGCGAGGCCCAGCGTCGCGGCATCCTCGAACGTCGTCCCATGTTCACCCGCATCACCGAGGACGAGGTTCTCGAGGCCGACGGGAGCGAGACCCCTGTGGACGTGATCCTGTGGGCCACGGGGTTCCGGCACGAGCTGCGACATCTCAGCCCACTTGGGCTGCACAACGAGCACGGCGGGATCTCCCTCGAGGGCACCGCCGTGGCGGGCGATGCCCGTGTCCATCTGCTCGGGTACGGACCGAGCGCCTCGACCATCGGTGCGAACCGGGCAGGTCGCACCGCCGTCCGGGACCTGATGCGCGCTTTCGCCGCGTGAGGACGCGGCGCGCGCCGGTTCAGGCCCCGTAGCGCTCGATCAGCCGGTCCAGCGCGGCATCCAGCTCCGGGTCGGTCTCCTGGCGCAGATCGTCGGTGAGGTACCACTCGACGATCTCGCGCGAACCCTCGGAGAAGGGTGTGGTCGCTTCCCAGCCGGGGACCAGCTGCTTGATGCGGGAGTTGTCGAACAGGACCGAATGGGCCTTGTCGCCGACCAGGCCCGGCCCGATCGACGGGATCTCCCGCGCGATCGCCTCCGACGTCACGTGGACGATGTCGACCTCTCGTCCCAGGGCGCGGCCGAGCTGCCGCGCGATCTGGTCCCAGGTCAGCGACTCATCGCTGGTGATGTGCACAGCCTGGCCGATGGCGTGGGGATTGCCGAACAGGCCCACGAAGGCCCTGGCGAAGTCATGGGAGTGCGTCAGCGTCCACCAGCTGGTGCCATCGCCGTGGATCACGATCGGCCGGCCGTCCAGGATGCGCCGGAGGGTGGTCCACTTGCCCTCCAGGGGGATCAGGGAGGGGCCGTAGGTGTGGCTGGGCCGCACGATCGTCATCGGGAACCCCGTCTCCCGGTAGGCCGCGACCAGCAGGTCCTCGCTGGCGATCTTGTCGCGGGCGTACTTCCAGAACGGGTTGCGCAGCGGGGTGGATTCGACGATCGGCAGCTGCGCGATCGGCTTCTGATACGCGGAGGCGCTGGAGATGTAGAGATACTGCTCGGTGCGGCCCGCGAAGATGCGGATGTCGTCGGCCGCCTGCTGCGGACTGAACGCACGGAAGTTCGCGACCACATCGAAGGTCCGGGAGCCGACAGCCGCCTCGAGCGAGGAGGGATCCCCGGCATCCCCGACGAGCGTCTCCACACCCTCGGGTACGGGGGAGCGCCCACGATTGAGGACCGTGACCTCATGGCCGCGCTCCAGCGCGACCCGGGTGACGTAGGAGCTGATGTTTCCGGTTCCACCGATGAGCAGGATACGCATGCTCATCACGCTACCGTCGGTGCTCCCTGGTGGCTACGGTGAGAGCAGGCCCCGCGCAGTCCTGCGCGGCCCTGCACAGTCCTGAGGAGCACAGATGCCCACCGACCCCTCGCCCGGCGGCACCCTGACCACGGAACCGTCCCCGCTGCCGCCGCTGCCCGAGCATGATCTGCGCCGGGTGCTGTGCATCGTGGCCCATCCCGATGACATGGAGTACGGAGCATCGTCCGCGGTCGCCGCGTGGACGGCAGCCGGCGTCGAGGTGACCTACCTGCTGCTGACCCGCGGCGAGGCCGGGATGGCCGATGCCCCCGAGATCATCGCCCCGCTGCGGGCGACGGAGCAGCGTCGCGCCTGCGACATCGTCGGCGTCGGCGACCTGCGCATCCTCGAGCACCCCGACGGCATGCTCGAGCCGAGCCTCGCCCTGCGCCGCGACGTCGCCCGGACGGTGCGGCAAGTACGCCCGGACCTCGTGCTGACCGCCAACTTCGACCTCGAGGCCTACGGCAGCCTGAACCAGGCCGATCACCGCGCCGCCGGGCTCAGCGCCGCCGACGGCACCCGGGATGCCGCCAATCCCTGGGTCTTCCGCGAACTGCATGAGCACGAGGGACTCGCCCCCTGGCAGGCGCGCGCCCTCCTGGTGGTCGGCCATCCCGAGCCCACGCACGCCAAGACCGTCGACGGCGATCACGTCCGGGCCGCCGTCGCCTCTCTCGGCGCCCACGAGGCCTACCTCGAGCACGTCACCGGCCATCCGGCCCCCGGCGACTTCATCCCCGAGATCCTGCGGGCCGGGGGAGAGGCGGCCGGCGCCGAGTACGCCGTCACGCTGCGAGTCCACGACCTCGGCGGCCTGGAACCGCCGACGGCGTGACGGCTCTGACCGCCTGGTCGCACCGCGGCATTGCCGCACCGGGATCCGGCTCCTAGGGTTATCAGCACACAGGACGACGAGCCACGGACCCGTCGGCGGCGTCCCGATACTCTCCGCCCCGGGGTCCGGGAAGGAGAAGACATGACCACGTCCATCCAGGAGAACTCCGACCTCGACCAGGTCCGCGAGCTCGCCGCGCAGCTGCGCGTCGATTCCGTCCGCGCCTCCACCAGCGCCGGCTCCGGGCACCCCTCCTCGAGCATGTCCGCCGCAGACATCCTGGCGACGCTGACCTCGAGGCACCTCCGCTACGACTGGGATCAGCCCGATGCCCCCGGAAACGACCACCTGGTCTTCTCCAAGGGGCACGCCTCCCCGCTGCTGTACTCGGTGTACAAGGCCGTCGGAGTCGTCTCCGACGACGAACTGATGAACGGCTACCGCCGCTTCGATCATCGGCTCGAAGGCCACCCCACCCCCGCACTGCCCTGGGTCGACGTCGCCACCGGCTCCCTCGGACAGGGCCTGCCCGACGCGGTCGGCATCGCACTGGCCGGCAAGTACCTCGAGAAGGCCCCCTACCGCGTGTGGGTGCTGTGCGGCGACAGTGAGATGGCCGAGGGCTCGATGTGGGAGGCGCTGGCCACGGCGTCCCACTACGAGCTGACGAACATGGTCACCATCGTCGACGTCAACCGGCTGGGCCAGCGCGGTGAGACCGCCCTGGGCTGGGACCTGGAGACCTACGCCGCACGGGTGGAGGCCTTCGGCGCCCGCGCCGTCCAGATCGACGGGCACGACCTCGAGCAGATCGACGAGGCCCTCGCCCTGATCGACGAAGACCCGGAGCGTCCCCTGGTGATCCTCGCCAAGACCGTCAAGGGCAAGGGCTACACGCCGATGGAGGACGCCCTGGACTGGCACGGCAAGCCGTTGCCGGAGGACAAGTCCCGCGAGGCGATCGAGGAGCTCGGCGGCGAGCGGAACCTGCAGGTGCGCGGCCCGAAGCCGCCCGAGGTCCAGCGCCCCGACCTCAGCACCGGCCAGGTCGAGCTGCCCACGTTCGACAAGGGCGAGGAGATCGCCACCCGCAAGGCCTACGGTGCGGGCCTGGCCGCCGTCGCGGCGGCGGACCAGCGCGTGGTGGCGCTGGACGGCGAGGTCTCCAACTCCACCGGTGCCGCCACCTTCGTCGACGAGTACCCGGACCGCTTCTTCGAGATGTTCATCGCCGAACAGCAGATGGTCGCCGCCGCCACCGGCCTGTCCACGCGCGGATACGTCGCCTTCGCCTCGTCGTTCGCGGCGTTCCTCACCCGCGCGGCGGACTTCATCCGCATGGCCCCGGTCTCCCAGGCGGACCTGCGACTGGTCGGCTCGCATGCCGGCGTCGAGATCGGAGCCGACGGTCCCTCCCAGATGGCGCTGGAGGATCTCGCCCTGTTCACCGCGACGCAGGGCTCGACCGTGCTGTACCCCTCCGACGCCACGTCGACGGTCGCGCTGGTCGAGCAGATGGCGGCCACCTCGGGCGTCAGCTACCTCCGCACCACTCGCGGCGGCTACCCCGTCCTGTACGAGGCGGGGGAGACGTTCCCCGTGGGCGGGTCCAAGACCGTCCGCAGCTCCGACAGCGACGACGTCACGATCATCGGCGCCGGCGTGACCGTGCACGAGGCGCTCTCGGCGGCGGAGACCCTCGGTGAGCAGGGCACCCGTGCCCGTGTCATCGACGCGTACTCGATCAAGCCGATCGACGTGGAAGGGATCCGGGCGGCGGTGGAGGCCACCGGTGGTCGCGTGGTGGTGGTCGAGGACCATCACCACGAGGGCGGCCTCGGCGCCGCTGTGCTGGCGGCCCTGGCGACTGCGCCGATCAATGATCTCCACTTCGAGCACCTCGCCGTCGACGGTGTGCCCGGCTCCGGCACCACGGCGGAGCTGCTCGGGTGGGCCGGGATCGACGCCGAGCACATCGCCAGCGCGGCCCGGAGCCTGCTGGAGGCCTGAGAGCCGCCGTCCTCTGCGCCAGCGCCGTCCTGTCGACGACCGGTGAGGCAGTCCCCGGCGCACGGAGCGGGCCGACGACGACGGACCGACGCAGACCGACCGACTCAGACGGACCGACTCAGACGAAGAGCCGCCCCTGATCATGGATCAGGGGCGGCTCTCTGCATGCGGCGGGTCAGGTGCTGCTGGAGCCGCTGCGTTCCCGGCCGAGCTTCAGGTCGTCCATGTCCTCGAGCTCGCGATCCTTGGTCTCCGGCACCCGCAGGAACACGAAGAGGAAACTGACCAGGGCGAACGCCGCGTACAGGCCGTAGGCGAAGGTCAGTCCGACGTTGGAGAGCATCGGGAAGGTGGTCGAGACCGCCCAGTTCGCGGCCCACTGCGCGGCGGCCGCCACGGCCAGCGCGGAGGCACGGATCCGGTTGGGGAAGATCTCTCCCAGCAGCACCCACACCAGCGGGCCCCACGTCGTGCCGAAGAAGATCACGAACGAGTTGGCGCCGATCAGGGCGATGATCGACCAGGGCTGCTCCAGCGTGACGCTCTCGGCGCCGTCGGTGGCGTGGGCGAAGGAGAAGGCCAGCGCCATCACCCCGAGCGAGACGGTCATCCCGGCGGATCCCACGAGCAGCATGATCCGTCGGCCGACCCTGTCCACCAGGATGATCGCGAGGATCGTGGCGAGGATGTTGATGACGGACGTGATGGTGCTGGTCAGCAGCGCCTGGGACTCCTCGAAACCGACCGAGCGCCACAGCGTGGTGGAGTAGTAGAAGATGACGTTGATGCCCACCAGCTGCTGGAACAGGGAGAGCAGGATGCCGATCCACACGATCGGCTTGAGACCGAAGCTGCCCCCGAGCAGATCGCGGAAGCTCTCCTTCTTCTCGCGCTCCAGCGAGTGCTGGATCTGCTGGATCTTCAGGTTCACATCGAGTTCACCGGTGAAGTCGTAGAGCACCTTGGAGGCCTTGTCGCGCTCGCCCTTGCCCACCAGGAAGCGGGGGGACTCGGGCAGGAACAGGGCCATGACGCCGTAGACGGCGGCCGGGATCGCTTCGATCACGAACATCCAGCGCCAGGCGCTGACCCCGAACCACAGGGTCTCGGCCGCGCCGCCGGCGACCCCGGCCAGCAGCGCGTTGGACAGCAGCGCGACGAAGATGCCGAGCACGATCGCCAGCTGCTGCAGCGACCCGAGGCGGCCGCGGAATCGGGCCGGTGCGACCTCGGCGATGTACGCCGGGGCGATGACGCTCGCGGCGCCGACCCCCAGCCCGCCGATCATGCGCCAGATGATGAGGTCGACGACCCCGACGGCGAAGCCGGAGCCGAGCGCGGAGACGAAGAAGAGGCTCGCGGCGACCACCATGACGGTGATGCGCCCGTAGCGGTTGGCGAGACTGCCGGCGAACCATGCGCCCACGGCGCACCCGATCAGAGCGGAGGAGACGGCGAAGCCGGTGAGGCCCGCGCCGAGCTCGAAGTCGGCGGAGAGCGCATCGACGGCACCATTGATCACCGAGGTGTCGAAACCGAAGAGGAATCCGCCGACTGCGGCGGCCACGCTGATCACGATCACCTTCGGGTTCAGGTGCGTAGCCTGCGTCTCGCTCGACGAGCCGGTGGGCTGATCTGCTGAGGACATGGGACAGCTGCCTCCCGTGCGGGGACGATGAGCCGGGCCAGGCTACCGGCCCCCGATGCGTGGCGTGGGGATCAAGACCGGACGGTCGAGGCGTCGCGAGGGGGACCACCACCGGGGCGGATCCCCACCGGGTCCCGCCGGATGTGTCCGGGGTCATAGCGATATTCCCTCGGCATGGCGGCGCTGGCCGGGAATAGGCTGAGCCCTGACGCGGTTGTCGAAGTGTCGGAGTTCCGGCCCGGCCCGTGGCGGCGGGCCGTCGCTCTGCCATGGCCGCCCGTGCCACCACCTTTCTTTACCCCTCCCGCACGTCGGCGGCCTCCGCCGGGGTGCGCTGACCGTGCAGGAGTCGCATGACTACGACCGACACCGCCACCGCGCCGCCCTCCCAGCCCCAGATCAACCCGCAGGGAATGCGGGTCATCTGGCTGCTGCTGGTCGCGGCGTTCGTCGCCATCCTCAACGAGACCACGATGGGTATCGCGATCCCGCACCTCAATGCGGATCTCGGCCTGCCGCCCGAGTTGGGTCAATGGCTGACCAGCTCCTTCATGCTCACCATGGCCGTGGTCATCCCGACCACCGGCTTCATCCTGCAGCGGTTCACCACGCGCCAGGTGTTCCTGGCCGCGATCACCACGTTCGCCGTGGGCACCCTGGTGTGCATGGTCGCCAGCGGCTTCCCGATGCTGCTGGCCGGCCGCATCATCCAGGCCGGAGGCACCGGCGTGATGATGCCGCTGCTGATGACCACGATCATGGACGTCGTGCCCCCGTCCTCGCGGGGCCGCATGATGGGCCGGGTCGGCATGGTCATCTCGCTCGCACCGGCGATCGGCCCCACGATGTCCGGCATCGTCCTGGACACCCTGGGCTGGCGCTGGCTGTTCGGCATCGTGCTGCCCATCGCCATCGTCGCGCTGCTGCTCGGCGCTCGCTGGATGACGAACCTCGGTGAGTCCACCCGCGCCCCGATCGACATCTTCTCGATCGTCCTGTCGGCCCTGTCCTTCGGCACCATCGTCTACGGGCTCAGTCTGTTCGGCTCCGCCGAAGGCGCGGAGATCTCCGCCGCCACGATTCCCGGCACGTCCGCCATCGGCACCGGCGTCATCCTGCTCGTGTTCGGAGCGGTGGTCCTGGCCGGGTTCGCCTGGCGTCAGATCGTCCTGCAGCGTTCCGGCGCCGCGCTGCTGGACCTGCGCGTGTTCCGTTCGCGCAACTTCACCCTCGCTGTCGTCATCATGGGCATCGTGGCGCTGGCGATGTTCGGCACGCTGAACCTGCTGCCGCTGTACCTGCAGGACGTGGTCGGTCTGAACGCCGTGACCTCCGGCCTGATCCTCATGCCCGGCTCCATCCTGATGGGCCTGCTGGGCCCGGTGATGGGTCGCGTCTACGACGCCCGCGGCCCTCGGACCCTGCTGGTGCCGGGCACGCTGCTGATCGCCGGGGCGCTGCTGTTCTACTCGATGACCGCGCACGGCACCCCGGTGGTGGTGCTGATGATCGTCCAGGCCGGTATGTCGGTGGGCCTTGCGATGTCCTTCACGCCGCTGTTCTCGGCGTCGCTGGGCTCGCTGGTCCCGAAGCTGTACTCGCACGGTTCGGCCGCGCTGAACACGCTGCAGCAGGTCGGCGGGGCCGTCGGTGTGGCCATGCTGATCGGGCTGTACTCCAGCGTCCTGCACGCGGGTCAGGCCGAGGGCCTGGAGACGGCGGCGGCCGGTGCCCCAGGCGCCCGCACTGCGTTCCTGCTGGCAGCGATGATCGTGCTGGTGCCGGTGGTGCTCGCCTGGTTCGTCCGCAAGCCGGAGGAGTTCGACGAGATCCCGGAGCCCGCGGGCCACTGAGCCGTTCGCGGCCCGGGAGCCTGCGGCTCGGGATCCCCGCGGTCCCGGGCGGCGCTCACCCGGGGCGCCGGATCGCCTCGGCGTACTCATCGAGGATGTCCAGGATCCCCGAATGCTGCCAAACGCGGTTCCGCGAGGCGCCTGTCCGCTCGGTGAGGATCCCAGCGTCGGCGAGCTGCGAGATGGCCCGCTGCGCGGTGGTGTCGGACGTGCCGAGCGCAGAGCGCACATAGGCGGCGTTGAGCACTGGCTGTCCCACCAGCAGCGGCAGCAGCCTCCACCCCGCCGCCTGGGGGCGCAGACCCCCCAGGCGGCGGCGGTCACCATCCAGCTGCGCCGACAACGAGCCGATGAGCTGCCGGCCCGTCGCGGCGGCGTATCGGGCCGCCTGCGCGAAGCGCTCGACCACCGGCCGTGCATCCCCGGCGCGGAACGCCGTGAGCGAGTCGGTGTATCCCTCCAGCTCCCGCAGCAGGCCGGCGGAGATCGGCGGCGCGAGGGTCGAGAGCAGTCCCTTCCCGTGCAGCATGGCGTGCACCAGCGCGCGACCGGTACGACCGTTGCCGTCGGTGAAGGGATGGATCGTCTCGAACTGTGCGTGCGCCAGCGCCGCATGCAGCAGCACGGGCAGGTCCTCACGGCCGACGAACGCCATCAGGTCCTCCATCGCCGCGGGGACGTCCGCGGGCTCCGGGGCGACGAACACGGCGCCGACGGGTGAATGGCCGTTGCGGCCGATCCATACGAGCTGCTCGCGCAGCCCGCCTGCACTCCGTCCGTGCACCGCGTCCTCACCGAGAAGGGCGTGCTGCATCGTCAGCACCGCGCCGACATCCAGCCGGCGCGACAGGGCGATCGCCGACTCCATGGCACGCACGTTCGCGACCACCACCCGGGCGTTGGCGCTGGCCGACTCCTGCAGCTCGGCGAGGGCCAGCTGGCGGGCGCCCACGGTGAGGTCCTCGATCTGCGAGGACGACGCCGACTCCGTGCGCAGCAGGATCGCGCTCATCGGACCGAGGACCGGTCCCCGTGATGGCGACGCGTCGCCGGTCTGTGGGAGCGAGGTCGCGGCGTCGCGGTCCAGGGCCACCAGAGCGGATTCGGCGTCGGCCACGTCGGCCGCGAGATCGGAGGGGACGCGCCAGTCGCTCTCGGCGAGCCGAGCGGGCACGGCGGCGTGGTACCTGCCGGTGCCCGCGGTCCTCGCCCGCCGTGAGTGCAGTCCGGTATCGGGCACGGTCCAGGTACCCGCCCGCTGACTGATCGGCGGCACGGGGAGGCTCGAAGCCACCGGCGAGGCGGCGTCGGCGTGCGAATGATCTGTACCCATGGTGGCCCCTTACTGACAGTTCTTGCGAAACTGTAAGTAGCAAGCCTACGCTCTGTACCGTTCCGGTGCCCCGGCCCGGCCGGGGATCAGTCCTCCGCCGCCGCCTCGAGGCGCTCGAGCTCCTGCTCCGCGACCGCCGGGTCGAGCTTGACGAAGATCGGGGTGGGCTTGACGACCGTCTGCCCGACCGCGACGGGACGGTGTCCCCACGCCGGCACGTCGGTGTAGTCACCCGTGATGATCGGGTACCCGGGACCGCCGTCGAGATCCTCGACCTCCTCGATCCGGGGCATCGGCGCCATCTGGCGGTCCCCGCCCAGCGCCTTCTCCACGGCGTTGGCGGACTGCGGCAGGAACGGGGCCATCATCGTGTTGAGGTCGGTGACGGCCTGGGCGAGCACGTGCAGCACCGTCAGCAGCCGCGGCCGCTGCTCCTCGCTCTTGAGCTTGAACGGCTCGGTCTCGGAGACGTAGCGATTGGCCTCGCCGACCAGCCGCATGACCTCGGCGATCGCGGCGCGCTGACGGTGGGCCTCGATCAGCGAGCCGACGGTCGTGAAGCCCTCTCGGATCGCCGCCAGGAGACGCTCGTCGATCTCCTCCAGCTCACCGGCCGCCGGGATCTCCCCGACGTTCTTGGCGATCATCGCGGCGGTGCGGTTGATGAGGTTGCCCCAGCCCGCGACCAGCTCGTTGTTGGTGCGGGAGACGAAGTCGACCCACGTGAAGTCGGCGTCCTGGTTCTCCGGACCTGCGGCCGAGATGAAATAGCGCAGCGCGTCGGGCTGGTACCGCTCCAGCACGTCGCGCACGTAGATCACCACGCCCTTGGAGGAGGAGAACTTCTTGCCCTCCATGGTGAGGAACTCGCTGGAGACGACTTCGGTGGGCAGGTTCAGCTCCCCGAAGGTCCCGGGCTCGCCGCCCTTGTCGCCCGCGCCGTTCTGCGCGATCAGCTCGGCCGGCCAGATCTGGGAGTGGAAGACGATGTTGTCCTTGCCCATGAAGTAGTAGTTCAGGGCGTCCGGATCGTTCCACCAGCGACGCCAGGCCTCCGGGTCACCGGAACGGCGCGCCCATTCGATCGAGGCGGACAGGTAGCCGACCACGGCGTCGAACCAGACGTACAGGCGCTTGTTCGGCTGGTCCTCCCAGCCCGGCACCGGGATGCCCCAGTCGATGTCGCGCGTCATCGCACGAGGCTTGATGTCCTCGAGGATGTGCTGGCTGAACCGGATCACGTTGGGTCGCCACAGGCCCGTCCCCTCGCGCTCGTCCAGCCACCGACCCAGTTCGCCGGCCAGGGCCGGGAGGTCCAGGAACCAGTGGGAGGTCTCCACGAACTGCGGGGTCTCGCCGTTGATGCGGGAGACGGGGTCGATGAGGTCGGTGGGGTCGAGCTGATTGCCGCAGTTGTCGCACTGATCGCCGCGGGCGCCGCCGGCGCCGCAGATGGGACAGGTGCCCTCGATGTAGCGGTCCGGCAGAGTGCGCCCGGTCGAGGGCGAGATGGCACCGGAGGTGGTCTTCTCGACCATGTACCCGTTGTCGCGCACGGTGACGAACATGTCCTGGACCACCTGCTGGTGGTTACGGGTGACAGTGCGGGTGAAGAGGTCATAGGACAGCCCCAGGGCGACGAGGTCCTCGACGATGAGGCGGTTGTTGCGGTCGGCGAGCTCCTGGGCGCTGACGCCCTCGGCGTCGGCGGCGACCAGGATCGGCGTGCCGTGCTCATCGGTGCCGGAGACCATGAGCACGTCGTGACCGGCCATGCGCATGTAGCGCGAGAAGACGTCGGAGGGGACGCCGAAACCGGCGACATGGCCGATATGGCGGGGACCGTTGGCATACGGCCAGGCGACCGCGGACAGGACTGTGCTCATAGCGCACCAGTCTACGAACAAGCTCGCCCCCGCGCGGACGACCTGCTCGGCGCGGTGCACAGAAGCATCTGCGGGGCGGCGCGAACAGCACGGTGTGGACAGCACGGTGCCGGCGCCCGCCCGGATGGCAGAATCGGCGGCCAGCCCGCTGACGGCCGCCGACGACTCCCGAGGAGCACCCATGCCCCGTGTCCACACCTCGCACGTCTATCTGCCCGGCGGCGACCCGGCCTCGGGACGCCACGAGTACGACGTGGCAGAGCTGCGGCCGTTCTTCCTGGTGGGTGACGAGGACGATGCGGAGTTCGGCTCCGACGGGTTCGTCACCGCGGCCTCGGCCAAGGATGCCGATGTCCTCAGCACCCTCCCCAAGCGTCCCCACGGCCCGACGCTCTCCTACGAGTACTACCCGGGGCGCGGGTTCTCCTTGGCCTGGAGCCGCGTGGAGGCGGACGGCCGCCTGCAGCCGACGGTGATGAGCGTGGGAAACCGGCAGCTGCTGCACGGGTTCCTGGTGAAGCCGAATCAGGCACAGGTGCCGATGGGGACGTTCATCAGCGGTGAGCTGGCCTTCCGGGTGCTCGAGGACTTCGCCGCCGCGCCGGACCGTCTCAGCGGTGCGATCGACTGGGTCGCTGCGAACGATCTGGACTGGCCCGACCCGGAGGAGTGAACCGGGAAGCGGCGTCCGCGAGCACGCACCGGATCGCGTCGATCGGATGGTCGGCGTCGGCGATGCTGCGGCGACGGGAGCCCGATACCCTGTGGCCATGAGCACTGAAGGACTCTCTGCAGCGCAGAAGAAGATGGCCGACGACGGAGTCGCGCAGACCGCGATCGACGTCTTCACCCACTACTACGGACAGCTCGAGGAGGGCGTGACGGGAACGATCCCCGAGGACACGATCGAGCCCTACCTCGATCCGCCCCGCCTCGAGGACGTCACCATCGATCCGGCGCACGCCAAGCAGGTCTTCGATCAGCTCGCCGTCATCAACCTCAACGGCGGCCTCGGCACCTCGATGGGGCTGGACCAGGCGAAGTCCCTGCTGCCTGTGCGTGAGGGCAAGAGCTTCCTGGACATCATCGTCGAACAGGTTCTGGCGGCGCGGCAGGGGACCGGATCCCGGCTGCCGCTGATCTTCATGAACTCCTTCCGCACCCGCGAGGACACGCTGGCGGTGCTCGAGAAGTATCCCGACCTGCCCGTCGGCGACCTCCCGCTGGACTTCCTGCAGAACAAGGAACCCAAGCTGCGAGCTGACGATCTCACCCCGGTTCAGTGGCCGCAGGACCCGGCGCTGGAATGGTGCCCGCCCGGCCACGGCGACATCTACACCGCGCTGCAGACCTCGGGCGTTCTCCAGCAGCTGCTGGATGCCGGCTTCAAGTACGCCTCTGTCTCGAACTCCGACAACCTCGGCACCGTGCCCAGTCCCGTCCTGGCGGCCTGGTTCGCCTCCACCGGGGCCCCGTACGCCGCCGAGCTGTGCCCCCGCACCCCGGCGGATCGCAAGGGCGGACATCTCGCCGTGCGGAAGTCCGACGGGCGGCTCATCCTGCGTGACACCGCGCAGACGCCGGAGGAGGAGATGGACTACTTCACCGACGAGCACCGTCATCCGTTCTTCCACACCAACAACCTGTGGTTCGACCTCGAGCAGCTGTCCGCCGTGCTCGAGGAGCGACAGGGCGTGATGGGGCTGCCGCTGATCCGCAACGAGAAGACCGTGGATCCCGCCGACAAGACCAGCCCGAAGGTCTACCAGATCGAATCCGCGATGGGCGCGGCGATCGAGGTGTTCGAGGGGGCGACCGCGATCGTCGTCGGCCGCGACCGGTTCCTGCCGGTGAAGTCCACCAGCGACCTGATGCTGGTCCGCTCCGACGCGTACACCCTGGACAGGCGCGCCGCGCTGGTCCAGCAGGTCGACTCCGCCCCGACGATCACGCTCGCCCCGGAGCCCTACAAGCTGATCCAGGACTTCGAGCTGCGCTTCCCCCAGGGCGTGCCCTCGCTGCGGGAGGCGAAGAGCCTCGATGTCCAGGGGGACTGGACCTTCGGGGCAGACGTCTCCGTGATCGGTGACGCCGTGCTCGGTGAAGAGGGCGGCGAGGTGCCCGAGGGCGCCCGCGTCGGCTCCATCAGCAACGCCTGACCGCGGCG